>CAYQOI010000001.1:0-24517 GCA_964419085.1 uncultured Cytophagia bacterium
TCGATGGTATTTTTCACGGACTCTGCAAACTCGGGAACTTTCGCTTGAATCTGTGTTTAAACAATTCTATATTTTACACTTGAAGTTGAACTAAAGGATTGATTGTGAATACAGCTTCTCTCACGCGGCGGATTTATTTCGATCACAGCGCGACGACCCCGGTTGCGCCTGAGGTCTTCGAGGCGATGCGTCCGTTTTTCGGCGAGATCTTCGGAAACGCCTCCAGCATTCACGCTTTTGGGCAGGAAGCAAAGGTCGCGCTGGAAAACGCGCGCACACAGGTGGCTGCGCTCATCGGCGCCGAACCGGGGGAGGTCGTGTTTACTTCAGGCGGCACCGAGTCCGACAACTGGGCGATCAAGGGGGCGGCCGCATTTTTTTCGGGGACAAAGAACCACATCATCACCTCCGCGGTGGAACACCATGCGGTGCTTTACACCTGCCGCCATCTGGAGAAACACGGGGTGCAAGTCACGTACCTGCCCGTCGACGAGTTCGGTGCGGTGGCACCGGAGCGGGTGGAGGAAGCCATTCGTGACGAGACATTCCTGATCTCGGTGATGCACGCAAACAACGAGCTGGGCACGATCAATCCCATTCGAGAGATCGGCGCCATCGCACGCGCCCGCGGCGTGTTGTTCCACACCGACGCGGTGCAGACGTGTGGCAAGATCCCGGTCAACGTGCGCGATCTGAACGTGGACTTGTTGACGCTTTCGGGACACAAAATCTACGGCCCCAAAGGCATCGGCGCGCTCTACATTCGCAAAGGCGTGCGGCTCGAAAAACTCTTGCACGGCGGTCGGCACGAACGGGACCGGCGCGCCGGCACCGAGAACGTCGCGGCCGCAGTGGGGCTGGGAAAGGCCGCGGAGATCTGCCGCGAGCGCATGGAAGAAGACATGGCTCGGCTACGGGATCTCGGGGGCGCGTTGCAGCGTAAGATCGAAGCCGCGATGGACGGGGTCGCGCTCAACGGGCACCCGCAGCGTCGCGTGCCGGGTCTGGTGAACCTGTCGTTTGAGGGAGCGGAAAGCGATGCGCTGGTGTTGAGCCTGGATCTGAAAGGCATCGCGGTGTCCAACGGTTCGGCGTGTTCGTCGGGCACGGTGGAACCGTCACACGTACTCAAGGCGCTGGGCCTGCCCAAAGCTCGGGTGAATTCCGCCATCCGCTTCAGTCTTGGAAGGAAAAACACGCTCGAGGAAGTCGAGTTTGCGGTAGAGGCCTTGCAGGAGATTCTGGTGCGGCTGCGAAGGCTGAAACGGAGATAAGCCGGACCGTCGAAATGGTACAAAACAACATGATGCAAGATAGAACAACAAGAGAAACCGTGGTGGTTGCCATGAGCGGCGGGGTGGACAGCTCCGTCGCGGCGGCGATTCTGCATGAGCGCGGCTATCGGGTGATCGGCTTGACCATGAACTTGTGGGACTACGACCGGGTCGGCGGCAACATCAACCGCGAGAGCGGCTGCTGTTCCATCGATACCATGGATGATGCTCGCGCGGTGTGTCACAGGTTGGGGGTTCCCCACTACGTGGTCAACTTCCGCGAGCAGTTCGAGGCCGCGGTGATGGAGAACTTCGTTGCCGAGTACATGGCCGGCCGCACGCCGAACCCATGTGTGCGTTGCAACACCTTCATCAAGTGGGGCGTGTTGCTGGACAAAGCGCGCGAGCTGGGTGCGGAGAAAATCGCCACGGGACACTACGCCCGGGTCTCGTTCGATGCGGAGCGCAACCGTCACCTGTTGCGTCGGGGAGTGGACTCGCACAAGGACCAGACCTACGCGCTCTGGGGCATCCGGCAGCAGGCCCTGGCGCGCACACTGTTTCCGGTGGGGGATTTCCGCAAGTCCGAGATTCGGGAAATCGCGCGCAACCTGGGCTTGAAGACCGCAGAAAAGCCGGAGAGTCAGGAGATCTGTTTTATCCCGGATAACGACTACAAGCGCTTTCTTGCCACCAGGCTTCCTGAGGTTGTGGCAAAGCTGCAGGAAGGCGAGATCGTGGATGAAAGCGGTACGGTGCTGGGACACCACAAGGGGTACCCGTTTTACACCATCGGTCAGCGCAAGGGCCTGGGTCTGGCTATGCCTGCGCCGGTTTACGTCACCGAGATCGACGCGGGCAGCAATCGCATCAAGGTCGGCACAAATCGTGAGTTGGCCCACCGCGGTTTGATCGCGGAGAAGCCCAACTGGATCGCGGTCGACACCCTGGAAGCCGAACTCGAGGTGGAGGCCAAGATTCGCTACAACGATCCGGGTGCCCCCGCGCGGGTCCAGATGTTGGAGGACGGCAGGGTAGAGGTGCAGTTTCATGCGCCGCAGCGTGCGGTCACGCCGGGCCAATCGGTGGTGTTCTACGATGGCGATGTCGTAGTGGGCGGTGCGGTGATTCAATCTTACCTGAAGGCCGCGTAAGGGTGCCGAAACGGTTGCTGACAATCGCAGGTTCGGACTCCGGCGGCGGCGCGGGCATTCAGGCGGACCTCAAAACCTTTCACGCCTTCGGGTGCTACGGCATGTCGGTTTTGACCGCGGTGACGGCGCAAAATACGCTGGGCGTTCAGGGGGTGCATCCGGTTCCCGCAGCAATTGTGGTGCAACAACTGGAGTCGGTGGTCGACGACATCGGGGTTGACGCGGCCAAGACCGGCATGTTGGCCAACGCCGAGATCATCGGAGCACTCTCTTCCGCACTCCGGCGTTTGAGCGTGCCGCACCTTGTGGTTGATCCCGTGATGCGGGCAAAGGGCGGGGATCCGCTGTTGCAAGATGACGCACAGCAAGCGTTTATCGACCAAATTGTGCCGCTGGCCGACCTGCTCACGCCGAATTTGCCGGAGGCGGAGGTGCTGTCCGGCGGGCCGGTGAGGACTCCCGCGGAAATGCGGGAAGCGGCCAGGCGCATCCACGACCTGGGTGCGAAGAACGTGCTGGTCAAAGGGGGGCACCTGCGCAAGGCCGCGGTGGATATTCTGTTCGACGGGAGTGACTTTACCGAGTTTCGTGCGCAACGGGTCCCGTCGCGGAACACGCACGGCACGGGTTGTACCTTTTCCGCGGCTATCGCCGCCAATTTGGCCCTGGGGAAGACCCTCCACGAAGCCATCGCGACCTCCAAGAAATTCGTCACCGCAGCCATCCGCGAGAGTTTTGCTCTTGGCCGCGGCATCGGACCGCTGAACCACTTTGTCGACATTGCGTAACCACACCCAACTGAATCCGGCCCGCCTCCTCGATCCCGAAGGCGTTTTCCGCGTCCGGCCCAAAACGGTGGGGACGTGAATGCCGACGCGCGCCCGACTCAGGGAAACCGCGGCCGTGGGAATTCTATCCTCGCTGGCGTTTGCCGGCGGCTATCTGTTTATTGCGGTCCCCAACGTAGAGATTTTCACCGCGATCGTCTTTTTGTCCGGCCTGCTTCTCGGCCCGCGCGGTGGCATGCTGGTGGGGCTCATCGCGCAGACGCTCTACGCAACCCTGAACCCCTACGGCGTGTCGCCGCCGCCGTTGCTGGTGGCACAGATTCTCAACCGCGTGCTGGTCGGATATGTGGGCGGCCGCTTTCGCACTCTGGGGCTGACGGAAGGGAACCCCTGGCGTCTCGGAATGTACTTCGGGACAGCAGGCTTGCTGCTCACCGTGCTCTTCGATTTGATGACCGACGTCAGCTTTTTCTTTGTTTCCGGTTTCTCGCTCCAGCAGATGAAAACCACTTTCACCTTTGGGCTCCCGTTCTATCTGGTGCACTCGCTGGTCAACACGGGTGTTTTTGGGCTGGTGCTTCCTTTTGTGGTCCGGGCGTTACGGCGAACCGCTCTGTTGCGCGTGAGTTGATGCGATGAGAAACGCCTTTCTGGTTCTTTGGGTTTTGCTCCATATCGGCGCCGTGCCATGTCTCGCGCAGGTGGCGGAGCGCGATTCTGCGGCGGTGGATTCGGCCGCCGCAACTGCCGGCCCGTCCGGCGGAAAGCAGCACCCCTCACTTCCCGTGCGGACTTTTTCTCCCACCGGAAGAGAACGGCTGCTGGCGCAAGACGTACTCGAGCTTGCGGACAACTTGCCGGATCTTACCTATCTCAACCTCGCCAGCCTAGGCCAGTTCTCTCCCCTGAGCTTCCGCGGGGGGCGTCCTGCCGAAGGGATGATTTTGTTGAACGACCTGCTTTTGGAAGATCCGATTTTCGGATTTGCAAACAGCATGGCCATTCCCATCAATTCGGTGGAAGAGCTTTCCTATCTGGGTGCCGGGGAGCTCACACCTTTTGGCTACAAGACGGTGGGCGGCGTTCTCAGAGTGGGCTCGTACCGCTTTGAAGGAGAGCGTCCGTACTCGCGAGTGATGTTTCGCACCGGAGACTGGGGCTACAGCGACATCGGCCTTATTCTTGGGTTGCCGGTAAGCTCCTCTACCGGTCTTCTGGTCACTGGAAACCGGCAAGAGTGGGATGGGTTCGATATCAACCAGGACCATCAAGGTGCCCGGGTGCTGGTGGAGCTGACTCGCAAGTTTGGAACCGGTGCGCTTCTGCGCTACACGACGTTCCTCACCGACGACGAGGTGGAGGTGCCGGCGCCGCTTTTTCCCGACCTGGTTCCGGGGACCTCCGGCCAGAAGCGGGACGAAAACCGCCAGCAACAGCAGCTCCGGTTCGACGCCGGGTCGTTGGGTAACGGCAGTCGCTTCAGCGCTAGACTGTTCTTTGCGCGACTCGAACGCAAGACGCTGGCCGACACCATCCGCTTCGACAACATCAGCCGGACCGTTGGGGGCTCACTGGCCTACGGTTTTAAACTGGGCGACAACGTGGTGCGCTTCGGCGGAGAGGTCAAGACCATCGATCTCGATAGCCGGAGCATGGGCGACCGATCAGACCAGTTCGGGTTCGTGTATCTGACCGAAGAGAGCCGCCTTGGTGGACACTTGCAGAGCGCATTTCAGTACCGCCTGGAAAAGCACGACGATTTCTCCGGCGCGTTTACCCGGTCGCTGCGGTTCGACTACCGCGCCTCCGGTGGGGGCGTGTGGCTCGGCCTGGAGCAGAATCGCCGCTACCCCACCTTTGCCGAGCGTTTTTGGCCGACGCCTGCCTTTCACGGCAATCTCGGGTTGAAGCCGGAGAAGGGAACGGAGGTCGAAGCCGGGCTGCACGATTCCCCCACCGGGAATCTGAGGTTCCGGGCGTCTGTTTTCCTTCGTCACGTGGAGAATTGGATCGCGAGTGCCCCGCTGCCCGACACGCTTCTTTTCGGGCCTCTGAATTTGGGCGACCAAACCACGCTGGGCGCGTCTTTGCGCTTGAAGTGGGACTTTGCCGCACATGCCCGCTTTGGGTTGACCGCCTCCTACCTGAACGTCACACAGGATGACCCGGTGAAACAACTTCAGGTGCCGGAGTACAGCGTGTTTTCTTTCCTGGAAGCGGGCCGCAGCTTTTTCGAGGAGTATGTTTTCGCACGGCTGCGCGTGGAGGCGCGTGTCTACGGCAAACGCAAGGGGTGGGCTTATGCGGCCGGAAGCGAAATCCCCGCGTTGGTGGAGCGCGGCCCCGATGCCATCTTGAGTGCGAAGCTGAGCTTTCAATTCACCGACGCGCAGTTTTTTGTTTCCATGGAAAACGTTTTTGACCGGCAGTACGAGTTGGTGCCGCATTTCAAGATGCCACCGCAAACGTTGCGGTTCGGCATCGACTGGGAGTTCTTCGATTGATTCCTTTTCCCGACGTTTTTGTGCCGCGGTGTCGTTTGTGGTTGTGTTTGGCGCGCGCGGGTGCTACCTTGTTCTGGGAGACAAATTTCGGTCGGAAATGTTCTCATTTACTTTCCGGGTGAACGATTTTCGTCCCCCTGGGGGCATGCCGCACGCGTGAACAGTTTTGAAGCAGATGTGAGTGTAAATTCTTCCGAACGCCGGGGCAGACGGGGGCGCGGATGTTGGAGGTGGGTAAATGAGAAGGGATGCTTTTGTTCTAATGTGGCTGATTTTAAAATGACCCTCGATTTTGGTGCTTAAATTGTTAAAATACTTTAACTGACAATTCGGAATTATTTCTTGACAAACAGCCGTTTTCATCGTATTTTTTAGGCCGAATTGAACGATTTTTGACCACTTTTCGTTGGGAGAAACCCTTCGAAACCTGTTTCCTTGGATACACACCCTACGCTGACCAGAACGGAGGAACACGCTCGAGTTCAGCAGCCATGTACAGCACTTCAGTGATTTGGGTTGAATTCAGGAGTTCTCCTCCCGTTTTCTTCACTCCGCCTTCCGACTCTGATTCCGCAACCGGTTTTCCTGAGCGTGATCTGGTTCCGGTGAACGGTGATGGTCTTGGATAGCGCGGTCGCATAAGGCAGCGAACATTACACCATGTATACGAATTCCAAATCCAGGACCATTTTGGTGGTCGATGATGTTCCGGTCAACATTCAGTTGCTGAATACTTATTTGTCTGCGGAAGGGTATGTGGTGGTCACAGCGCAGGATGGGGTAGAGGCTCTGGAGAAGGTGAAGACGCTCGATCCCGATTTGGTGCTTCTGGATGTCATGATGCCGAAAATGAACGGATTCGAGGTGTGCAAAGCGATCAAGTCCGATGTCGACACCAAGTTTATTCCGGTGATCATGGTGACTGCGCTCAACGAACTGCAGGATAAGCTCAAGGGAATGGATTCGGGGGCGGATGACTTCCTGAGCAAGCCGTTCAACAAGTTGGAGCTTCTGGCGCGCGTGCGTTCGCTGCTGCGGATCAAGTATTTGCACGACGAGCTGCAGTTGAAGGTGATCGAGTTGCAGAAGGCCAAAGAGGAATTGCGACAATTGGCCATCACAGATGGGTTGACCGGGTTGTACAATTACCGCTATTTTAAGGAACATCTGCAGCAAGAGATGAACCGCGCCCGTCGCCATGGTTCGCATGTTTCATTGATCATGATCGATATCGATCATTTCAAGCACTACAACGACACGCACGGTCACCCGGCGGGCGATTTGGTGTTGAAGAACATCGCCACGCTGCTGAAGTCCAATATTCGCAGCATCGACCTGGCCGCGCGTTACGGCGGCGAAGAGTTTTCTCTGGTGCTCATCGAGACCAACAAGGCGGCGGCCAAGATTGTGGCGGAGAAGATTCGCCGTTTGGTCGAAGATCACGTATTCGAGTTTGAGGAAACGCAACCGGACGGCAAGCTCACCATCAGCACCGGCGTGGCCACTTTTCCCGAGGATGCCACCGATTTCGATGAGCTGGTCCAGGTGGCCGACCGACGGCTGTACATGGCGAAACAGGCGGGGCGCAATACCATTTTTGCGGAGTGAGGGGAAAGCATGAAATCCTGGTTTAGAAACTCGCTGTTTCAAAAGCTGTTCATCCTGACCTTTTTGGTGGCGGTGGTGCCCGTGGGACTCTCGTGGGTTTACTTTCTCTATATTGAAAATGGGACGTTCCGGGGCCGCGCAGCCACGCTGCCGGTGGTGTACTACGCGCTCTTTGGTCTGACTATCATTCTGGCAGCGGTGGGTGCCTACACCTTCAGCCGGCACATCAGCCGCCCCATCCGACATTTTATCAAGACCGCGACCGAGATCGCGCGCGGTAATTTTTCGCAACGCGTGGCGGTGGAATCCAACGACGAGATCGGCCGGCTGGCCAGAATCTTCAACTACATGGTGACCGAGTTGCGCCGGCTGGACGAAATGAACCTCAACAAGATCATCAACGAGAAAAACAAGACCGAAACCATTCTCAAGAATATCGCCGACGGCGTGATCGTCACCGACCCGTACGACAAGGTGCTGTTGATCAACTATGCCGCTGAACAGTGGTTCGGCCTGAAAGGCCGTCAGGTTGTCGATCGTTCCCTCACGGAAGTCGTGAAGAGCAGCACTCTCATCGAATTCATTCACAGTATTGCCACAAACAACAGACCCAGCGAAAAGTTCGAGAACATCGAGATCGCGCTGGATGTTCCGGAGTCCCGAAAGCCGGTTTTGCAGGCGCGGGCCGCAAAGATCATCAACGATAAGGGCGAGTTGATCGGCATCGTCACTGTACTGCGGGACATCACCAAAGAGAAAGAAATCGATCGGATGAAGACCGAGTTGGTGTCGATGGTTGCACACGAATTGCGCTCGCCTCTCACCTGCATTTCCGGATTCAGCGAGCTGCTGCTGGATCCCACCATTACGCAAGAGCAGTCGGAGGAGTACGCCACCATCATTTTGAAAGAATCTAATCGGTTGAGCGAGCTCATCAACAAGTTTCTGGATATTTCGAAAATCGAGGCCGGAAAGAGCCAGTTGCGCAAGTCTCCGGTGGACATGAAAATGCTCATCGAGAAGGTGCTGGATTTCAATGCGCAGTTGGCAGACAAGAAATCCATTCGCGTCAACTTTGAGGCGCCTAAGGAAGTGACCATCCTCAATCTGGATCGCGATATGATGGAGCAAGCGGTGCTCAATCTGTTCTCCAATGCCGTCAAATACAGCCCGAAAGGGGCCAGGATCACCGTGCGGCTGAGAGAGGATGACAGCTCCCTGATCTTCGATGTGGAAGATACCGGGTACGGCATCTCGGAGAAATCCCTCCCGCATATTTTCGATAAGTTCTACCGGATCACCGACAACGAGCAGGTGCGCGACATCATGGGATCCGGTCTGGGGTTGTCGTTGGTGCGCGAAATCGTGGAAATCCACGGCGGAAGCATCAAGGTGAAAAGCATGCTGGGAAAAGGCTCGACCTTCACCGTGATTTTGCCCAAGTGCGAGTCTGTGCAGGAAGAAGCCAGTAACGAAGAGATCTTGAGTTAAACGGTTGGGCATCCCGAGTGGAAGGAAAGAAACAAAAAACAATTCTGTTTGTCGACGACGACCCTGACATGCTGGAGATCGGCGGTATCATGCTGCGCAAGGCGGGATACGATTACCTCTCCGCCAGCTCCGGCGAGGAGGGGCTGAGCGTCCTGCTGGCCAGCAAGCCCGATCTGGTCATTCTGGACTATATGATGCCGGGGATGAACGGATTTGAATTTTTCAAGCAGATGCGGCAGCATCCGAAATACAAGCCGGTCCGCCTCACGCCGGTGATCATGCTCACCGCGTACTCCGAGAAGGAGATCGAACGTCAGGCCTTGTTCGAGATGGGACTCAGCGCGTTTTTGCTCAAGCCGTTCGGCAATCGTGAACTGGTCAACGTCATCGACAATGTTTTTATTCTGCATGAGCTGCGTGTAAAGAACAAGGAGCTGCAGGAACAGGTCAAACGCACGGAATACAAGTACCAGGACCTCATCGAGAATGCCAGCGACATGATCTTCACGCTGAATCGGGAAGCGCGGTTTGTGTTCATCAATCGTCGACTGACCAGCATCACCGGACACAGTCGCGGGGACTGGCTGGGCAAGCGTTTTGTGGATCTGATTGTTCCCGAGGACCGGGAGACCGCGAATCAAAATGTGCAAAAGACTATCACCGGGAAGGCCAGCATCTTCGAGGTCCGCTGTTGCCACACCAATGGCAAGCGGGTGCATCTGTCCATCAACATCAATCCGATTTTCGAAAGAGGGCAGGTCGTCGGATGTGTGGGCATCGCACGGGACATCACCGAAAAAAAACAGCTCGAACAGGAGATCATCGAGCTGAAGAATTTCAACGAGAGCATCATCCAGAGCATGGGCTCCGGGTTGATCACCATCGATTTTGAACGCCGCGTCACCTCCTTTAATCAGGGCGCGGAGGAGATGCTCGGCTACGCGGCCGAGGATGTGGTGGGCAAGCCGCTGGAGAGTCTTTTCCCAAAGGAAGACTGCGAGCGCCTTTTGTCCAATGTAGACGACCCGGACCGGAGTCTGCTGAACCGCGAGATGCAGTTGGGCACAAAAAACGGCCACTCCATTTATGTTGGGTTCACCGCCACCCCGCGGTTCGACACGCAAGGCAGGCGGGTGGGGGCGATCATTTCGTTCAAGGACATCACCCAGATCAAGCAGATGCAGAGCGAGGTTCAGCGGATGGACCGGCTGGCCTCCATGGGGGTGCTGGCCTCAGGGATTGCCCACGAAATCCGCAATCCGCTGGCCGGGATCAAGACCATCGCGCAGACGCTGGAAGAGGACATCGAGCCGGATGATTCTCGCCGCGAATATGTCTCGCGCATCGTGCGCCAGGTCAACCGGATGGATGATCTTCTGAAAACCATCTTTTCCTACGCCAAGCCGCGGGAGCCGCAGAGAAAGTACCACCGGCTTCAGGAAATCGTGCAGGAAGTCGTGGCGCTGCTGGAAAATCGCATGCGGTCTCAATCGGTTGAGTTCGTCGAATCCTATCATCCGGAGTTGCCGCTGGCTTACGTCGATTTTTACCAGATTCAGCAGGTTTTCGTCAACCTGTTTTTGAATGCCCTGGATGCGATGCCGGACGGGGGGACGCTCAAGCTCGATGCCCACCCGAAGGTCACCACGCTTCATCGCGTCGACCGTCGCGGACGGCCGTTTACGGTGCAGAACAAAAGCGCGCTGTACGTGCAGGTGCTGCTGAGCGATACGGGTGTGGGGATCCAGCCCTCGGATTTGCCGTCGATTTTCAATCCTTTTTTCACGACCAAACCGCAAGGCTCAGGCCTTGGGCTGTCCATCGTCTATCGGATCATGACCGAACACAACGGGGACATCCAGGTAAACAGTGAGATGAACAAGGGAACGACTTTTTCGTTACTGCTACCAACGGAGGAGTGAGAAGTCATGTCGCAAGCCAATGTGCTGATCGTCGAGGACAATGAGGATTTGTGCCAGACTTTGGCCGATGTTCTGCGGAAGGAAGGCAACAAGGTTCGGACGGCCCTGACGGGCGAGCACGCACTTTCCATCTTAAATAAGGATATTATCGATCTTGTTCTGCTGGACATCAAGCTGCCGGACTTGAACGGGATCAAGATTCTCCAGGACATCAAAGACATGGACCCCGACGTGCTGGTGATCATGATCACGGCGTTGACCGATGCGAAGCCCGCGGTGGAAGCGATGAAAATGGGCGCGTACGACTACCTCATGAAGCCGTTCGAGTTGGATGAGCTGAAACTGGTTGTGGCCAAAGCCCTGGAGACGCAGAACCTGAAACGGGAGGTTTCTCGCCTGAAGACGCAGCAGCATGAGCAGTTTCCGGACAACGAGTTGTACGGCGAATCCAAACCCATGCAAGAGCTCAAAAAAATGATCAAAATCGTGGCCAGTACGCCCAAGACCTCTGTTCTGATCCAGGGAGAAAGCGGCACCGGAAAAGAGCTCGTGGCCAACGCGATCCACAACTGGAGCGCCCGGGCCGACAAGCCGCTGATCAAAATAAACTGCAGCGCCATTCCGGAAAACCTGCTGGAAAGCGAGCTCTTCGGCTATGAAAAAGGCGCGTTCACGGATGCCAAATCCATGAAAAAGGGCATCTTCGAAATGGCCAACAACGGCACCATCTTTCTCGACGAGATCTCCAGCATGCAAATGTCTATCCAGCCGAAGTTCCTGCGCGTGCTGGAGACCCAGTCGTTCCGCCGCATCGGCGGGACCTCCGACATTCAGATCGACGTGCGGATCATCGCGGCGACCAACCGCAATCTCGAGGATTGCGTGGAGCAACAAACCTTTCGCGAGGACCTGTACTATCGTCTGAAGGTCATGGTGCTGAATCTGCCGCCGCTCAGAGAGCGCACCGAGGACATCATTCCCTTGGCCATGCTGTTCATCGAGCGCAACAACAAAGAATTCGGCAAAGAGATCAAGGGCATCGCACCGGGGGCACAAAGACGTCTCCTGGAGTACCGCTGGCCGGGCAACGTCCGCGAACTCAAGAACGTCATCGAACGCGCGGTTATTCTTTGCGGGGCTCCGGAGCTGGAAGCCGAACATCTGCCGCTGGAGATTCAAAACGGAGTCTCGAAACTCTCCACCTCCAATGAGTTTACCGCCCTGGCCGGTGACGACGATTCGTTGGAGGAGATGGAGAGACGTCACATCATCAACGTGCTCAAGAAGTACAACGGCAACAAATCCAAGACCGCGAGGATGCTGAACATCTCGCGCTCCACCCTGCGCGAAAAGATGCGCAACTACGGCATTTCCTGAATCTGTGCCGGAGTTGCGTTCGCTCCCTCTGTCAGGTCGAAAATCGACCACCTACCCGAAAATGACGCGGTAGAATCTACCCGTCTCGCCGTCTTTTTCAGAATCTGAAGCCTTTTTAAAAAAACACAAAAGTCAGGGACACGGCTTAAGGTTCTGATTTCTTTTGACGAATACCTTGTCGAAGGTCATCTTAGACGTAATCGCATTCGAGCGCCCCCTGCCCCTGCTGGTATGGGTTTTGCTCAAGCAGCTATTCGCATGGCATTTGAGGAACCACACGTATGACAACTGCGAAGCGCATTTTGATCGTCGACGATGAGGAGGACCTGGCATGGGGCATGTCAAAGAGCCTTTCTCGATGCAGGAATCTGGATGTACGGTGTGCCTATGACGGCAACCAGGCGCTGGCGCTGATGGACAACGAGCGCTTCGACCTGGTCATCTCGGACCTTCGCATGCCCGGGCGCAACGGCTTCGAACTGATCCGCGAGATTCGGGAGTCCTACCCCGCCACTCGGGTCATCGTGATGACCGCCTACGGGTCGGAGGAGGTCATGGAACGGGCCGATGACTTCGGGAGCTTCTTTTATATCGAGAAGCCGTTTGACATGGGATATCTGAAGCAGACAGTCTTTTCCGCGCTGGGGTTGTCGCAGGCCGGGTTCGAGGGCTCGGTGCAACATGCCGGCATCCGGGAACTCGTGGAACTAAACTGCTTCAGCCGAAAGGATTCCACCCTATGGGTGTCGCGGCGGCAAGAAAGCGGCGCCATCTATTTTAGAAATGGAGATGTCGTGCATGCCGAGTGCGGCGAGTTAGTGGGAGAACGGGCTTTCTACAACATCCTGAACTGGGACGGCGGACGCTTCAAGATTCGTCCCGGTTCGGCGTCCATCAAGCGAACCATTCGAAGGGATTGGCGCTCCCTTCTCCATCAGTGTCAACAGGTTTAGAAGACAGGGAAAAGCGACATGGGAGAAGTCATCGCAATCGCGAGTCAAAAGGGCGGGGTCGGTAAGACGACCACCGCGGTCAATCTTGGCGCCAGTCTGGCGTCGCTCGGCTATCGTGTGATGCTCATCGATATCGACCCGCAGGGCAGCGTGGCCGCGAGTTTTGGTTTCAGTCGCTACGATATTCGGGCCGGAATTCTGGATATTTTTACCGATGCGGTCCCCGTGGAAGAGACCATTCATCCCACCGGCTACAACAATTTCGATTTCATCCCGATGAATGTTTGGTCTGAAGAAAACGAAAAGCGAAAGGCGATGGCCGCCGCGCCGAAAATCAAACTAAAAGATGCCATTGCGCCCATCAGAGAGAAATATGATTTTATCTTCATCGACTGTCCGCCCTCGCTGGGAAACCTCACGTTCAATGCCTTGGTGGCGGCGGATTCGCTGATCGTCCCAATCCAGTGCGAGTACTATGCTTTGAAGGCACTGGGGCGATTCTTGAAATTGACGCGCATCATCAAAAATGAACACAACATCAACCTCAAATATCGGGGTTTTCTCCTCACGATGGTGGATCTTCGGAATCGACTCACTAAAATAGTGGTGGAAAAAATCCGATATACACTCCAGGGTCTGGTGTTCGACACCATGATCCCCAGGAATGTCAGGTTAGCTGAAGTGCCTTACTACGGGAGACCTGTGATCGGGTTTGACAAGAGCTGTAGAGGAGCCACCAGCTATTTGGACCTGGCCTACGAAATTCTAGGCCGGGAGAAAAAGACGCAGGCAGTGCGGCCACACGAACGACCCGCCGAGGCGTATCACGGCGTCACGGCTGCGATGTGAGAGGAAGACGAATTGTACAGAATTCTGCTGGTAGAGGACGACGAGAACACGCGCACCGGATTGGCTGAACTGTTGCGACAGGAAGGCTACGCAGTGGAGTCCGTGGCGACGGCTTCCGCGGCTCGTTCTGCAGTTAGCAGGACGGTAAACTTGATTCTCTCAGATCTGCATCTGCCCGATGTCAGCGGGCTTGATTTGTTGGAAGATATTCGACGAGGGATACCAAACATTCCCAGCGTGATGATGACCGCGAACGGGACGCCGGAAAATCGTCGCCGAGGCGCCCGGCTTGGCGTGCGCCACTGGTTGCAAAAACCGTTGGACCTTCCCAAGCTCTTGGCCGTCATCCGGGAAACGGTAAATGAGGAAACAAAGGGAAACCCTTCGCAATTCAAGACCAAGGCCGCATACGTCGAGTCTTGACCTTGAGTTTGCGGAGGCGAGAAAGGAGGCTGGGTGAACGCGAAGATCGGTCCGTTTGTCGGTCTTTTGCTAAAGAAAGGGATTTCGGTTGTTTTTATGGTTTTGTTGTTTGTCTCATTGATGAGCTTTACCGCCGACACGTACAGGATGGAGCAGCAAGAGCGCCGGGTGCAGCAATGGATAGATTGGGCGCAAGATTTTCGGGACGTTGTGCGAGTGGACAGCGTGCGACAGGCTGCCATCGACAAAGTGGTGCAGCTCATCGGCAAATACAATCGCCGGATGAGCCGGGAAGAAAAACTCGCTATCGCCAATGAGATCTACCGGATGAGCGTGAAGTACGACAACCTCGATATCGACCTGATCTGCGCGACGATTACGCATGAGACGGCTTTTACCTGGCGGACGGACATCGTTTCTCCGGTCGGCGCCATGGGGTTGATGCAGATCATGCCACACACCGGCTACTATCTGAGCAGGCACGAGGGCATCAAATGGACGGGCGCAACGAAAGTGCTGTTTAATCCGATTTATAACATCCGGATGGGATGCCGCTATCTTTCCACGCTCATCGAGCTCTACGAGGTGGACGGCGGGTTGGCGGCCTACAACGGAGGTGAGCGACGCGCGGCGAGATGGCTGGCCAGCGGGCGCAACAACCAGGTGCTGTTTGAAGAAACCAGAGAGTACGTGCCTGCGGTGCTCAGGCTGTACAACACCTACAAGAATTGAATGATGTCGACGCAAATGGCCGAAATGTCTGAAGAGCGGTTTGTGGCAGAGCTGATTTCGCGGTTCTTTCATCGAGACAGCTACTTCTACTACTGCCTGAATCACCAACTGGAGGCTTCCCTCAAGGACGAACCGCTTGCGCAAGACCAGAGGTACGTGATTTTCGGTCATATTTTGGATAAGCTGGTGGAGGCGGAGGACAAGCTTTCGGAACTGAGCACCCTGGGTTCGGGAACCGAATTCGAGAACAGTTACAAGGCTCTCCTCGATGGTGCCAAAAAGCTGCGGCACGCCGAGTTGGTCGCCGAAACCATGAAGATAGAAATCGAGCGTTTGGCCAAATCGTTTTTCCACAGCACGCTGAGCGCTTTGCAGGACGTTCGCACACAAAATCTTTTCTTACAGAAACTGGGAATGGCGGACCCGCTGACCGGGAACGGCACGCCTGAATTAGAGTTGGAAGAGCCGCTTTCTGAAGGACCAGTACTAGCGGAATCGAGTTTCTCCCTAAACGATCTCGCTGAGAGTGCGGGGGAAGCGACCACTGCGCCGACGGAAAAGGAGTTCCACACCGATCCAGAGACAGACAAGGAAGTCTTCGATTTGGGTGGATTCGAGAACGGTACATCCGAAGGGAGCGGCTCTTCTGATTCTAACGGCGGCCCGGTCGACGGCACGAAGTTGCAGCCCAATCACGAGCCCGCGAGTCTGGTGGCGGTGTTTGCGGACAAAGCGCAGCAGCAGCTCGACCGGCTCGAACAAGGCCTGGCGGAATTGGCCCTGGCTCCCGGCGACGTGAGCGGCTGGAAAACCTGTGAGCTCGCGTTCGAGTCCATAGCCGGCATGGCGATGGTCTACGGTTTCGACGCGGTGGAGCAGATCGCAAACAAAGCGCGCCGCTTCATCGGTGACATCTACAAGGCGAACCTCGATCGCAAAGCATCCGCGGTGGATGCCATCAACTGCGTACAGCAAAAGCTGCGCACGTTGTTGCGAAACGTTGAAGCAGTCGACGGAGGGGCGGTTCAGAGCATCGTGGATGAGCTCACCACGGCCCGGACGACATCGGCTCAAAAAAAAAGTGAAGAAATAAGCGTCGTCTCGGATACGCCTGCGGTCGGCGACGGTTCGTCCGACTTGCCCGTGGCTGACAACCCTCCTTCTCAGGACGCCCGACAGCTTAAACTGCCCGGTGAAGATGACGAAGAGATTTTGCAACTCATCAAAGAAATTCGCCGCGAAAAGAACGTGGCCGTTGCCGATGAGCCGTACGCGTGCGAAGGAAGCGTGTGCGTTCCTCAGGTGGAGACGGTTTCCGTGGTCTCCTCAGTGACCGACGGGGTGGGGTCACAGGGCGCCCACGATGGAGTGCCGGCGTTCATAGAGAAAGCCGAGCTCTATTTTGCCGTGCTCGACGACGCGCTCAAGACCCTCGAAGGGGATCCGGAAAACAGGACCGCGCTCGAGGACATCGAGTTGGCCAGCAATTCGTTGTACAACCTCGCGATGCAGTTGGGGCTTGATGAAGTGGGCAAACTGCCCGCTCTGGTTCTGGATGTCACAAAGCAGGTGCTGGAGACCGATTACTTGATGTCCGCAGGCGATCACCAATTGCTGGTGGAGGCAATTCAGCGTTTCCGGAGGATCAGGCAATCGGAGGACGTTACAACGGAAGAGTTCAAAGAGGTGCTGCAAATGCTCGAAGACCTGAGGACGAACGTAAAGATGTGGCAGGCACCGGAGTTGAACAGCCTGACTCTTGGAGAATCGGATGGGGTGAGGCCGCGGCCTCTCGACCTCCGGTAGGCGTCCTCCGGATTTTGTGTCCAAGACATTTCTTACAAGCAGATAGGTTTAAGCATGTCCGACTACACCATGGAAACCGACAAAGAGCTGGAAGCCGTTCTGGGTTCGCACAAGACGCGCATCCGGATTGTGGGGACCGGCGGTGGTGGCAACAACACCGTCACACGACTCCTGGAGTCCGGCACCAAAGAGGTGGAGGTTATCGCGGTCAACACCGATGCCCAGGATTTACTTTTCGCCAAAGCACACCAGAAACTCCTCATCGGCAAGAATATCACAAACGGGTTAGGCGCGGGAAGCGACCCGAAGAAAGGGGAGGAGTCCGCGAAAGAGAGTTTGCCGGAGCTGGAAAAAGCCCTGGCCGGCAGTGACATGGTATTCATCACCTGCGGTCTGGGCGGTGGGACGGGCACGGGCTCCGCGCCGATCATCGCAGAGACCGCGAAGAAGTGTGGCGCGTTGACCATCGCGATCGTAACCCTGCCGTTCAGCGATGAGGGGGTGGTTCGCTGGGACAACGCGCACAAGGGCCTGGAACAGTTGCAGAAGAATGTGGACACCGTGATCGTGGTTCAAAACGACCGGCTTCTGGACCTGGTGCCGGATATGCCGTTGAGCGCTGCGTTCAAAGTTGCGGACGAAATTCTGGTGAACGCGGTGAAGGGTATCACCGAGCTGGTGACGGAGAAAGGGCTGGTGAACCTGGACTTCGCAGATGTCAAGACCATCATGGAAAACGGTGGTCTGGCGATGATCGGACTCGGGGAAAGCGAGTCGGAAAAGAACGCGGAGGAGGCGGCGGAAAAGGCCTTGCAAAACCCGCTTCTGGACGTGGAGATCACCGGTGCGAGAAGTGCGCTGATCAACATCTCCGGTGGTCCCGATCTCTCGCTCAAGTCCGCCAAAACGATCATGAAGTTGGTTGCGGAGCGCCTGGACCCGTCCGCGCGGATCATCTGGGGAACGCGACTCGACGAGTCTCTGGGTTCGGCGATCCGGGTGATGCTCATCGTCACCTGCCTGAAGTCGCACAGACGGTCTGCTTCGGAGGTGGATATCGCGATCAAGAAAACGGCCGCGGATCAGCAGGGAGCCTCGCCGCAAAAGCCCGCCAAGCCGGCAACCGCGCCCCCTTCTGCGGATGGTTCTAAGAAGAAAGGCCAAAAGACTCAGAAGAACGGTAGTCAGGTGTTCTCTGAGATCTTTATGGAGGAGTCCGAAGCAGACCTGGTGATGCTGGAGGAGGCGATCAAAAATCTGAGTCCAGGCAACCAGCCTCACAACGAGAAATATCTTCGCAAGATGAAGACGGCTTCCACATCGCTCTACAACTCTTCGGAGCTGTTCGCATATTCGAGGTTGGCGGAGTTTACCGATTTGGTGGTGCAACTTACCGAGGGGGCCATTAAGCAGCAGTTTGATCTTTCCGAAAACTTGATCGAGCTGTTTCGGGAGATTCCTGCCGCTCTGAACGGGATGATCGTCGACGACAAAAAAGCGTACGAGACCGCGGACGAATTGAAGCAGAAGTTTCACAACGTCCTTGACCTGGTGAACAACCCCGCGGGATCCGGAAACGGAGACGCGCCTGCCCAAGCACCTCGCGCAGAGGTGCTGTCCCCGCTCGACGAGGGTGCCACGCATTCCCCCGCTGCGTTGGGTTCCGAAGTCTCCGGCGCGGCAGGCGACACCGCTGTTGCGCCACAGACAAAGCCGGAGAGCGCTGTCCCGGAAGATGGGGAAGAAGGCGCCGAGCCCCAGAAAAAGGTTCGGTATTTTGACAAGTTGTTTTGAGCGAACAAAATGGAGCGTCGAGACGTGGACGAGACATTTCCGCTGCGGCACACCTATTTCCGGGAAATGATGCGCAGCCTGAAAAAGATGAAAGCGGCTCTGGGCGCGTGGCAGAAACGGCCAGAGGAGAGAACGCACCCGCAAGCCATCGCAGCGGCGGCGCGGGAGGTGGCAGACCTGGCGATGATCCACGGCTACGAGGGTGTGGAGAGTATCGCGGAGCAGTTGCAGCAGAGCCTTGGGCGAATGAATCTTTCCGACGACCCGGAGCGAGCGGGCGTTTTTCTCAAGGTGGAATCCGCGATCGTCGCGATCCGACAGATCGCTCGCATCGAGGATTTTCTGGAAGGTCGCCTCACCGTGAGACGAGTTGCCGCCGACCGCGGCGATGATGTTTCCTCTCACACGGTGAAGATAGGTGACGAAGAAGCCGAGCCGTTCTGTGAGATCGAAAAGCTTACCGAGGCCGATTTGAACGATTTGAGCGCAATCTCTTCCCCAGAGCCTCAGTTCGATATCAGCGAGTTCGAGTCTGTGGCACATCTGATGGCCAAAGCCCGGACGCCGCGCGCCGAGTCTCCCTCGTCCGATTCCCTGCCACATTAAGCTCCTCTTATTCCGGTCCCTAAGCCGGGATCGGGTGCTTCCCTCTCCGCCGAAGCGACTTCCCCCGTCGAGAAATCCGTTGTAATTCTTCACAAGAATTCGTAAAATAGCCAAAGTATCAGAGGTGAGGAGAACGGTATGAGCGAGAAGATTATCGGGGAAGCCCTGACTTTTGACGACGTACTGCTGGTTCCGGGCTATTCGGAGGTTTTGCCGCGGGACACGGATGTGCGAAGCCGGCTCACGCGCAACATTGAGCTGAATGTTCCGCTCGTCGCGGCCGCAATGGATACGGTGACGGAGTCCGAGCTCGCCATCGCTCTGGCCCGAGAAGGCGGGATCGGAATTATCCACAAGAACATGCCGGCGAGCAAACAGGCGGAGGAAGTCGATCGCGTCAAACGCTCAGAAAGCGGGATGATTTACAACCCCATCACGCTCACCGCGGACCGGAAGGTCAGGGAGGCGCTGGAGCTGATGAAGCGCTACAAGATCTCCGGCATTCCCATCGTGGAGGGGAAGAAGTTGGTGGGCATTCTCACCAACCGGGATTTGCGATTCGAAATCGACACCGAACAGGAGATCGGCACGGTGATGACGCGGGAAGGCCTGGTTACGGCTGCGGTCGGCACGACGCTGGAAGAGGCCGAGCAGATCTTACAGAAAAACCGCATCGAAAAATTGCCGGTGGTGGACGCGACCGGGAATCTGAAAGGTCTGATCACGGTAAAGGATATTCAGAAAAAGCGCCTTTACCCCAACGCGGCTAAGGATGAGAAGGGCAGACTCCTGGTGGGGGCTGCGGTCGGTGTGGGTTCAGACGCGATGTTACGTGCCGAGGCGCTGCTGGCGGCCAATGTGGATGTCATCGTTGTGGATACCGCGCACGGGCACTCCCGGGGCGTGCTGGAGACGGTCCGGCGCTTCAAGAAGGAGTTCGAGGACGTGGAGTTGATCGCGGGGAACATCGCCACGGAGGACGCGGCCAAAGCGTTGATCGATGCCGGCGCGGATGCCGTGAAAGTGGGCATGGGGCCCGGCGCCATCTGTACGACGCGGGTTGTTTCCGGTGTGGGTATGCCTCAGATCACCGCGGTGATGGAGTGTGCGAAAGCGTGCGAGAAAGCCGGCGTTCCTCTGATTTCCGATGGGGGGATCAAGCAAACGGGCGACATCGCTAAGGCCATCGCGGCCGGCGCGGATAGCGTGATGATCGGCAACCTTTTCGCCGGCACCGAAGAAAGCCCGGGACAGAAGATGTTTCTCGGCGGGCGGAGCTTCAAGGTCTATCGTGGCATGGGGTCGCTCTCAGCGATGCAAGAGGGGAGCAAAGACCGATATTTTCAGGAGCATGAGACGGAGATGAAGAAGCTGGTGCCGGAAGGGATCGAGGGTCGCGTGCCCTACCGCGGGCGCGTCTGCGAGGTGGTGTACCAGATGGTAGGTGGCCTCAGGTCTGCGATGGGGTACTGCGGAACCAAAGACATCGCACAGCTCAAACGTGAGGGCCGTTTCGTGCGGGTGAGCACCCCGGGACTGGCGGAAAGTCACCCCCACGACATCCTCATCACGCAGGAGGCCCCGAACTACAACATGCTGAAATAAAAAGAAGCCGGGTTCGCCGTCCTACCGGAATTAGGGGGAGTTACCAGTTGGGACGTGCTCGCCCGGCTTCGTAATTTAGGAAAGCTCTTTTGCTTACAAACTGTTCACATAACGGGCTAAACGGGCCTTTTGATTGGCGGCCTTATTGCGATGAATAATGCCTTTGGAAACGAGTTTGTCTAAAACAGAAGTCGCCTTCCTATATCGGCTCTCTGCGTCTTCTCTGGACTCAGCCGCCAGCACTTTCTTGATATAAGTCTTCATCATCGACTTATAGTGGACATTGCGCTGTCTGGACTTTTCGTTGCGTCTGATTCTTCGTATCGACGAAGGATAATTGGCCATTCTTGTCTTTTCTCCTTAGCACTCGTTGTTACGGAACTGTGTAAATATACGAAACTATGGCGCCTTTGTCAACAAAAAAACATCAGGCGCTATGCTCATTAAAAATGGAAATTTAGCCGGTTCGCGGCGGAAACTTTTGCTTGACTTTTAGCGTGGTATGTGTTATTATAATTGACTTTGATTTCCAGACTTCGCGCCTCTTAAGATCCGGGTTGCCAACCCCTGGGGAGGACGCACGTGCTCAATGTAAGGAGGGAACATGAAGATTAAAGAGCGGATTCTGGGTAATGTGGCGATTTTGGAGCTCAGCGGGAAGTTACTGGGCGGACCGCCGGATTCCCAGGAATTTAAGGACAAAATCTATGCCCTTATCGACCAGGGCATCGTGAATGTTGTGGTGGATCTCAAGGACGTCAAGCGGATGAACAGTTCCGGGCTCGGGATTCTGATTTCGGCGCTGACATCCTTGCGAAACAGGAACGGCGATCTCAAGCTTGCGGCTATCGATGAATTGATGGAAGGCATTTTGATCATGACCAAATTGAACACCATCTTTGAAACTTATGACACGGCAGAAGGCGCAGCACAGAGTTTCAAATAAAAGGCGCGGTTCCGTGGCACCAGTCGATTGTTTCCAGAATGAGAGCTCCTTGGCTCTCTTTTTTTGGTTTATTTTCGAACGTGAAGATTAAGGGAGGTTACGGTGAAAGAGTATTCTCCGGTGGATATCAGAAACCTGGCTCTGATCGGTCACGCGACCGTCGGTAAGACCACGCTCTCCGAGGCGATGCTTTTTACCGCAGGCGAAATCAACCGGCAGGGCACGGTCGATGATGGTAGTACGACATCCGATTACAACGCAGATGAGATCGAGCGCAAGATCTCCATCAACACTTCCCTTCTTCACTGTGCGTGGAAAAACCGAAAGATAAACATCTTGGATACGCCGGGGTACTCCGATTTTATCGGCGAGGTCAAGGGTACGCTGCGGGTCACAGACCTGGCTGTGGTCGTCATCAATGCCGTCGCCGGCGTGGAAGTCGGTACCGAAACGGTCTGGAAGATGAACGCGGAGTACGGGCATCCGGCCGTGTTTTTCCTCAATCGGCTGGACAAAGAGCACGCTGACTTTGATAAGTCTCTGGCGGGACTGCAAGAGCGTTTTGGAAAACAAGTTGTCGCCGTACATTTGCCCACCAACCCGGGAGAAGATTTCGATTCGTTCGTGGACCTCATCTCGATGCAACAGGTCACTTATTCCCGGGATGGTTCGGGGAAGTTCTCCGTGACCGACATTCCCGGGGAGTTGAAAGGCCGGGCCGAAGAGCTCCACGAAAAGTTGGTGGAAGTGGCTGCTGAAAACGATGACGCGCTGTTGGAGAAGTTTTTCGATGAGGGGGGACTCTCGCCTGAAGAGATCGCGAAGGGGTTGCGGCTGGGCATTCTGAACAAGGGCATCTATCCGGTACTCTCCGGTGCCGCGGCTGGAAACATCGGGGTGGCGCATCTGTTGGATTTTATCGCGGACTTCGCGCCGTCGCCCGTGGATCTGCCGCCTGAAGTGGCCACCCGGGTCGGGTCCAACGAAGAGGTCACCCGGGAATGCAAGGAGGACCTTCCGGTCGCGCTGCTCGTTTTCAAAACCGTGGCCGAGCAGCATGTGGGGGAACTCTCCTTTTTCAGAATGGTCTCCGGTCGGCTGGCCTCGGGCACAACCATCATGAACACCAGCCGCAACATTTCGGAAAAGATCGGCCAGATCTTTTTCATGAATGGCAAGAATCGCAAAGAGGTGGGTAACGTGGTTGCCGGCGACATTGCAGCGACGGTCAAGCTCAAGGACACCCACACCGGTAACACCCTCAGCGACAAAAAAGATCCCATCGTGCTCAAGGGCATCGATTTCCCTGCGCCGGTGATCCGAATTGCGGTGGAGCCGAAGGCCAAAGGCGACGAAGATAAGATTTCGTCCGGTCTCAGCATGCTGCACGAACAGGATCCCACATTTGTGGCTTCCCACGACAGCGAGCTCAAACAAACCATCATCGCTGGCCAGGGAGAGTTGCATCTGGATATCGTGGTCAAGCGGTTGAAAGAGAAATTCGGGGTGGACGTGAATCTCGTGGAACCCAAGATTCCTTACCGGGAGACCATCACCGCCACCGCGCAAGCCCAGGGCAAGTACAAGAAGCAGTCCGGCGGCCGCGGGCAGTACGGGGATGTCTGGCTCAAACTGGAGCCGCTCAAGGGAGACCAGGAGTTTGAGTTTGTGGATGCGATCGTCGGGGGCGTCGTGCCGGGCAAGTTCATTCCCGCGGTGGAGAAAGGCGTGCGCGAAACGATGGAAGAGGGGGTGCTGGCAGGCTACCGCGTGACGGGAGTGAAGGTCACCCTTTACGACGGCAGCTACCACAGCGTCGACTCTTCCGAAATGGCCTTCAAGATCGCCGGGTCCATGGCGTTCAAAAAGGCGTTCCACGAGGCCAAACCGGTTCTTTTGGAGCCTATTTACGATGTGGAGGTGGTCGTCCCGGAAGAGTTTATGGGGGATGTCATGGGTGATCTCTCCAGCCGCCGCGGCAAGATCGCGGGCATGGATTCAGAAGGGCCGTTTCAGCTCATCAAAGCGAAAGTCCCGCTTGCGGAATTGTACAAATACTCGACTTCGCTGCGTTCGCTGACGCAGGGTCGGGGGTTGCATCGTCGCAAGTTTTCGCACTACGAGCAGGTGCCCCATGACGTGGCCGAGAAGGTGATCGCGCAAGCGCAGGAAGAAAAGCAGCAATGAAGTCGGGTGGGAACTCCGGGATTCTGTGGGCGCCGTGGAGAATGGAGTACATTCTCAGCGAAAAAGAAAAAGAGTGCATCTTCTGCAGCAAGACCAGGGAAGATGACGATCGCACGAACCTCATTCTCTTTCGCGGGGAACACAATTTCGTCATCATGAACAAGTACCCCTACAACAACGGGCATCTGATGGTCGTGCCGTATCGCCACATCTCTGAATTCGAGGAGCTCACCGAGGCGGAGTTCAGCGAAATGACCCGGCTGATCGCAAAATCCATCAACGCGCTAAAGGCCGCGTTGCAGCCTGAAGGGTTCAACATCGGGATGAATGTGGGCAAGATCGCGGGGGCGGGCATCGACGACCATCTGCACTTCCACATCGTCCCCCGCTGGGCCGCGGACACCAACTTCATGCCGGTGGTGGGGCACACAAAAGTCATTTCCGAAGGGCTGTGGGAGACCTGGGACAAGCTGAAGGGGAGATATTAAAGTACAATTG
>CAYQOI010000001.1:24527-25112 GCA_964419085.1 uncultured Cytophagia bacterium
TGACACCCCCTTTAATTCCCCCCTCGAGGGGGGACTAAGGGGGGTGTTACGGCCGGCGTCCAAAACCAAGTCACGGTTGAAGTTCTGAGTGTAGTCGGCTTCTGGTTTTTCAACACGTGCGGACACTGTTTTGCTCTCTTAGGCGGACACGAATAATCAAACATATCCCCGTTGATGCAACGTCGGGGGGATGACCGACAATCTTTACGCACCATGCCAGCCGACGGGAGCAAGATAGCCCCAGGGTAGGGCGAACGCACGCAAACGGCCGCCCCACCCTCACCTTTGCCGTCTCACTTGTGCCAAGGTAACGCGGGCAAACTATCTCACCAACACCAGCTTCCGGCTCGCTCGAGTCCGCCGGCCGTTTTTTCCAAGAGGTTGCACCACCAATTGGTAAAAGTACACACCACTGCTCACTTCCCGCCGGGCATCGTCTCGACCATCCCAGACCACCGAATAAGTGCCTGCGCCCTTGCGGCCGGCTTCGAGTCGCCGGACGGCCTGGCCCTTCAAGTTGAAAATGGTGAGCTCAACCAGGCTGGCCTCAGCAAGCCGGTACCGGATGCGGGTTTTAGGATTGAA
>CAYQOI010000001.1:25122-26684 GCA_964419085.1 uncultured Cytophagia bacterium
GAATGCTGGGTTCCAGGCGAGGTTCTTGCGGCAGGCATGGCCACGGCCGCGGTTTGTTCCTGTGCTGCCACCGCCTGGCTTACGCTCTCTTGCAGGAACGCGATCCCCGAGACATCATCGGGAAAGGCGGTTTCGTAGCGCGACGCCACGTCCCTGGCCCGTTGCAGGTCGCCTGCACTGAGATACAAGAAAACCAGGTTGAACATCACCCCGGACTTGGCTGCCCCTGAGAGTTCACTCAGGGCGGTTTCGGAAAGCGAGAGCGCACGTTCCAGCTTGCCTTTGCGCCGGGTCTCCACGACCAGAAGCTGCAGCGCGGTCCTGCTCAAATCGATGGAAGGGTGCACCGTGTACAGGCTGTCCAGGTAGCTCTCTACCGTCGCCCGCTCCACCAATTTGTCCGCTCTGTCGGTGCGGATAAGAGAATATAGTTCCCGCAACGCGGCCACCGCCTCCGGGGAGTCCGGTTGCGCCGCGATCACGGCCTTGTCCTGGGCAATGAGCGCTTCCTTGATCTCCGTGTCGGGATCTTTGCCGGTCGTCACTGAACTCCCCGTATTAGACAGCATGCGGATCGCCCCATTCCCAAGGGAGAGACCTGAGGGCTTCTGAGCCCCGGGGTCTGCTGTCAGGAAACCTGTGGGTGAGACGCTCAGACATACATCGGTGTCCACTACACCAAAGAGCTGTGAAGAGGCCGGCGGACAAAGCCCGCCCCAGTAGTTGTGTTCCGCCAGCACCGTAGTGGAGGAGCCGTTATAAAGATCTTTACCGAAGTAGGTGCCGGACTTGGTGCCGTTCGCATGCAAAGAATTGTTGCCGGCCCAGTAGGAATTTGTGCCAACCTTCTTGCCTACCAGGACCGTAGCCCCCGATACCAGCAGAATACCTGCTCCCCGGTTGTTCCGAATCGTATTGTAGCCGCCTTCGTTGGGGTCTCCAATGCTAAAGCGAGGACCCAGCGCCACATCATCGCTCCAACCTGCGTAAATGCCGTGGATGGTGCTCACATCTCCCTCGCCGTTGTATTCCAGGCGGCTATCGAACAGGTCGATGATGGAGCTGCTGGAATAAATGCCATCCCGGTCGTTATGCTGCACCAGGTTGTTCCGGATGGTCACATCGGCATTGTCGAGAATGACGTAGGCATGGCGGTTGTGCTCGATGGTGGTGTTTTCCACCGTGGCCACCGTGTTGTGGATGCGCAACCCCTGGTCGTTGTGGCGCATGGTGCAATTGCGCACGGTATTGCCGCTGCTGGTGCTGGGATTACCTTCGATCTTCACCGCCCAGTTGCCGTATTCCACCGCACAGTATTCCATCAAGTTGTTGCTGCCGTAGAGGTAAATGTTTCCCCAGTCTTTGGGCTGGGGGGTGGAGGCGGCGGAGGTGAAGCGGATGGAATCGTTGAGCGTGCCCTGCGCCAGAAGCTGTGCGTCTGAGAGGATGAACAGGTCTGCGCCCACGCCCGGGCTGAAGCTGACGGTGGTGCCGGGGTGCTGCAGCTTCAGGGTTGCGCCCTGCACGATGCAATCTCGGGTAACGGTGATATTGCCCAACAC
>CAYQOI010000002.1:0-4170 GCA_964419085.1 uncultured Cytophagia bacterium
CCCGCACATCCAGCGGCATCTTGAACAGGCCCGTGCTGCTCTGCACCTGTTTCACCTTCAGACTCACCAGATGCGTAGCCGACGACTGCGCCCAACTGTACTGGTAAGACGGCCGGAATTTGCCGTAAACCCACTGCTGGAAAAACCAGTCGAGGTCGTGACCGTAGCTGGCTTCGCAAACATCGCGAAAATTTTCGGTCGTGGCATTTCTAAACGCGTAGGTCTGGTTGTATTGCTGCAGTGCAGAGAAGAACGCGTCGTCTCCCATAACGTGGCGGAGCATATGCAGAACCCACGCCCCTTTGTCGTAAACGGTGCGACTAAACAGCGCGGCGACATCGGTGGAGTCGTACACAAAGACCGATGTGGGGAAAGGCCCCAGGTCAAAGGAATCGATGTAGTTATGGTAGGCCTCTTCGCCGCCGACGTGTTCGCTCCAAAGCGCCTCGGCGTACGACGCGAAGCCTTCGTTGAGCCAAATATGCGACCAGAACTTCATGGTCACCAGATCCCCAAACCACTGGTGCGACAGTTCGTGTCCCACGACCCAATCATACCGGTGGTCCCCGCGCACGAGACCGGACCCGTAGCTGGTGCAGGTCTGGTGTTCCATGGCACCACCCCACGGGAACTCGGCCATGGCATACTTCTCCTTCACAAATGGATAGAGACCGAAAAGCGTAGAATAGTACTCGAGCATGGGCACGGTCACGGAAAAATCTTCCTGCGCGGCGCTTAAGTGCTCAGGATAAACGAAGAAGTCTACCGGCATGGATTGGCCGTCGCCGTAGCGAAACGTGTCAGAGAAGATGGCGTAGTTGGTTATCGCGACCGAAACCAGATAGGTGCTGATGGGGTATCGTTCGGCCCAGAAGTAGGTTTTGGTGCCGTCCGGATTGGTCGCGACGTCCAGCAGCCTGCCGTTGGAGGCAACAAACAAGGAACCGGGAACGGTCACGACCACATCCACCGAATCGGCCTTATCTGCCGGGTCGTCCTTGCAGGGCCACCATGTGGGCGCGCCAAACGGCTCGCTGAGCGTGGAGATAATCGGTTTACCGGCGTGCGTATCGAAATCAAATGAAGCGAAGCCGCCAGCCAGCATCGGCTGGCCCGCGTACACGACCCGCAGTTCCACATTCTCCCCCACGCCATACGCATGCGACAGCGTGACCGTCAATTTGTTGCTTTTGTGCAGGTAGCTGAGTGACTGCCCGCTGCGCACCTCGGCTACCGCCATATTGTTGAACAGGTCAAGCGTCACTTCCTGCAGATCGTCGACGAGGCTCACGGCACGTATGGTTACCTCGCCCGAGAGTTGCTTCGCAGATGGGTCGATGGCCAACTCGAGCCGGTAGTAAGTGACGTCCAAATCTCGAGCCGACGTCGCGGTTGCCATCTGGCGCAGTTTCAGCCGGTCCTTAGCCCGCAGAAAGCGGGCCCGTTCCACTTTTATGATTTCCCTGTGAGCGTCCTGCGCCCTTGCTGTGCCCAGCACGCACAAGACCGCGACAATCCCCACAAGACATCCCCCGTGTCGCATGCAAACCCTCCGAAATTTACTTTGCGTCAATTCGTGGAGACATGGCCCGATTTCTCACCGCGTACCTCCTCGATGGCCTCGGCGACCAGCATGAAATAGGTGTCCAGCGGACATTCCGCCTTAATGCGCAAAGCGCAGATCCCTTCCTCATTTTCCTGACAGTGGGAACAAATCCGCTCGCGCAACACCTCCACGTAATCATCCATAAGCGGACTCTCAACCGACTCGATGACATCAACAAGCTCCGGGAGATAGAACTCCACGGGACACGTTCGGTCGCTAGGGAGCCCGCACTTCACGAAATGACCCTCCGCATCAAACACACCATCGATACAGACGTCGCAGACCTTGCTTCGAATAGCTTCCAGATACTTTTGCATGGGAACCTCCTCCTCGTCTACACGAGACAGAAGCTGAGAAGTAAGAGTGAACTGCTTAAAACAAAAATCTGTACAAGATTCATACCACAAAGTCACTACGGCCGAACAAGAATAGCCATTACCATGTTTTTACACAAATTACGGTACAAAAAGTTTCTGCGCGGTGGCACGGTCGACCGGCTGGCGTATTGTCAAAATCGGGAAAGTTTGCAGTGGATTTCTCATTCCTGCCTGTCCGAGCGTCTCGTGATGGTAAGCAGAGGGAACGCCATCTGCCTGAAAGGCGGAACGGCTGAAGAAAGCAATAAAAAATCCCTGTATTAAGTGTGGTGATCAAAGAACCGCGTTAAACACGGTGGGCACCGCCTGAACGGTTTTTGCGTCCACTAACTCGAATGAGTTGAGGCTTGCAATAGACGCCCAGAGCTAAGTTCCCAATATGGAGGTATTAGCTCTTTGATTTTTATCCACACTCAGCAATACAGGGATCCGTCGCTATGATGTTACTGAAATCCAACCTAAAAGTCAAGCAGAAAATTGGAAGGTCTCGATTTCCTTTAGCCATCTCGGCGAGAAAAAACAGTTGATTTTCGTCAGGCAAATTGTTAGCTTATTTTTACTTAGAAGCCGGTTTCTCAAAATGAGAGAATCGTTCAATCACCTCGCGCACAGTGCGCTGTTCTTCGTCCTCATTCTGGTGCCCAGCGTTTTGTTCCCACTTCCAGATAAACGGCCCAGAGCCAGAGACATCGGGTTACAGGTCGGCGTCCTGCAACCGGGTCGGTGGAACGCGATTACTGACGTGGATGGTGTAAGGGTCGGCCAGGTCACCCTGGTTCAGGGAGAGAATGTTCGCACCGGGGTCACAGCGATCTTGCCGCACGCAGGCAATCTGTTTCAGCAGAAGGTTCCCGCTGCGATTTTTGTGGGCAATGGCTTCGGCAAGCTGGCAGGGGTGACGCAGATCGATGAACTCGGGAACATCGAAACTCCCGTTCTGTTGACCAACACGCTCAGCGTGCCGACAGTGGCCGACGCGCTGATCGAATACACACTCAGCGGCAGGGGCAACGAAACCGTCAGGTCGGTCAATCCGGTGGTCGGGGAAACCAACGATGGCTGGCTCAACGACATTCGGGGCAGGCATGTTACCAAAGAACACGTATTTGAAGCCATCAAGCGCGCCGAAAGCGGGCCCGTGGATGAGGGCTGTGTGGGTGCGGGAACGGGCACCATCTGCATGGGGTTCAAAGGTGGAATCGGGACCTCCTCGCGTGTCCTGCCGCAGCGGTTGGGTGGATACACCGTCGGCGTGTTGGTACAGACGAACTTCGGCGGAATCCTTCAGATGAACGGCGCGCCGGTTGGGAGAGAGCTCGGACATTTTGCATTCCAGGACAAGCTGAAATACGCGGATGGAGACGGATCCTGCATGATTGTCGTGGCGACGGACGCGCCGCTCCTGTCCCGAAACCTGAAACGTCTGGCCAAACGCGCGTATCTGGCGCTGTCCAAGACCGGCGCATTCTCTTCGAACGGCAGCGGCGACTACGTCATCGCGTTCTCCACCGCCAACCGGGTCGCACACGAGGCCCGAGAAGCCACAAGAACGGTCACCGTTTTGCGCAACGAGCACCTTTCTCCCCTGTTTCTGGCGGCCGTGGAGGCGACGGAAGAGGCCATCTACAACTCGCTGCTCAAGGCCGAGACGACCTCTGGCCGGGACGGCCATGTTGTGGAGGCTTTACCTGTGAACAAGGTCATCGAGATCTGCAAAAAATACAACGTGTTGGACTGGAACGACGTTTTACCGCCTGCGGGGCAACCAAAACCATGATGGAATCGTTGGGAAAAATGCTCATCGCACTCGGCGGCGTCCTCGTGGTGCTCGGCGTGGTGCTGCTCCTGGCCAAACACATTCCGCTGTTGGGGAGATTGCCCGGAGACATTTTGGTAAGAAGAAAGAATTTTACGTTCTACTTCCCCCTGACCACGTCGATCGTGCTGAGCCTGGTTCTGTCGCTCATCCTTTACCTGCTCACGAGGAAATGATCGCATGAGCAAACGCCGACTGCTTCTACCGCTTTTCTTGCCCGCCTTGCTGCTTGCACTCACGGGCGGCGGGTTCCAGCGTCAAGACACGGAGACCCCTTTGGTCTATGTCGTGGAATTTGACGGCATCGTCAATCCTGTTTCGCAGGAGTTTATCATCAAGGCCATCGACCGGGCTGAAGAAGCGGGTGCCAA
>CAYQOI010000002.1:4180-7544 GCA_964419085.1 uncultured Cytophagia bacterium
CGCCAGGCGGGCCGCGGCCGCGATAGGCTGCCGCCCGCGATGGGAGGCGAACGCCCTTACGCAACCCTTCTCCTGGCCCTGCTCCTGGCAGCCGTCCCTCCCGGGGGCGCTGCCGAGAAGAGCGGGCCGGGCGGGGACGAGGCCGAAGAAGCGGGTGCCAACTGTCTGATTCTGGAGCTGGACACGCCAGGCGGACTCCTGGAATCGACCCGCCAGATTACCAAACGATTCCTGTCCGCGAGGATTCCCATCGTCGTTTACGTCTTCCCGCAGGGCGCGCGCGCCGCCTCCGCGGGCGTCTTCATCTCCTACGCGGCGCACCTGGTCGCGATGGCCCCCAGCACCAACATCGGTGCGGCCACGCCCATAAACATCGGGGGCGGCTCGGACTCCACCTCTACCCTGGCCCACAAAATCACCAACGACGCGGTGGCTCAAATCAAGGCTCTGGCGGAAAAACGAGGCCGAAACGTCGAGTGGGCGGAAAAAGCGGTGCGGGAAGCCGTTTCCATCACGGAAAAAGAAGCCCTGGACCTGAACGTGATCAACTTCATTTCACCGGACCTCGATTCGTTGTTGCATCAACTCGAGGGCCAGAGAGTGGAGGTGCGCGGCGCAGAATATCTGATTCACACGGCCAATGCACGCAGGATTGTTCACCGCATGAACTTGCGCTACAAAATCCTGGACAAAATCTCCAACCCGAACGTGGCGTACATCCTGATGATGCTGGGCATCTACGGGCTGTTTTTCGAGTTGTCCAATCCGGGCGCCATCTTTCCCGGCGTCGTGGGCGCGATTTTCTTGATCCTGGCCTTCTACGCTCTACAGACCTTGCCTGTGAACTACGCCGGGTTGCTGTTGATTTTGTTGGGTGTCATTCTGTTCATTCTCGAGGTGAAAATCACCAGTTACGGATTGCTAACAATCGGGGGGATCATTTCCATGATTCTGGGGTCACTCATGCTCATCGAGCAGCCACCGGACAATTTCGCTCCGGCGCTCTCCATTTCCCTGAGTCTCATTCTCACCGTTGTTGCGCTCACCGCAGCGTTTTTTCTATTTGCCTTCGGCATGGCGTTTAAAACCCACCGCAAGAAGGTCACCACCGGGCCGGAGGGCATCACAGGTGAAATCGGCGTTGCGCAAACCAAAATCGCACCCGAGGGGACCGTGAGTGTGCACGGTGAAATCTGGAAAGCCTTCAGCGACGAGCCTATCAAAAAGGGCGAAAAAATACGGGTGCGGGGCGTGGAGGGGCTCCGGTTAAAAGTAGAAAAAGCAAACTAACTCAACTCGATTTCGGAAGGAGGTAGGAGATGCCATTCTTAACGTTGGTGGTTCTGTTTGGCGCAATGCTTCTCGCCAGCGCCGTCCGGGTGCTCAGAGAGTATGAAAGAGGCGTGATCTTCCGCCTGGGGAGGCTGGTGGGCGCAAAGGGTCCTGGCTTGGTTCTTCTTATCCCCATCATCGATCGCATGGTCAAAGTCAGCCTGCGCACAGTGGCAATGGATATCCCTGCGCAGGATGTGATCACCAAAGACAACGTTTCGGTGAAAGTCAACGCAGTGCTCTACTTCAGAGTGATGGATCCGTCCAAGGCGATCATCGAGGTGGAGGATTATCTCTACGCCACCTCGCAGTTGGCCCAGACCACACTGCGCAGTGTCCTCGGCGGCCACGAGTTGGACGAAATGTTGTCCGCTCGGGAAAAAATCAACAGCAATCTGCAGGAAATCATCGACAGCCACAGCGACCCGTGGGGCATCAAAGTGACGCTGGTGGAAGTCAAGCACGTCGACCTGCCGCAAGAAATGCAGCGCGCGATCGCCAAGCAGGCCGAATCCGAACGGGAAAGACGCGCCAAGGTCATCCACGCAGACGGCGAACTGCAGGCGTCCCACAAGTTGGCCCAGGCGGCTCAGATCATGAGCGCTGACCCCATCTCCCTGCAGTTGCGCTTCTTGCAAACCTTGACGGAAGTCGCGGCCGAGAACAACTCCACCATCGTCTTTCCGCTGCCGGTGGACATGCTCAAGCACTTTCTGAAGAAGTAGAGTCTCGGGAACCGCCCCTGAAGGCCTCTCTGCAATGGACATCAAGGAGAAGCTTCGGCTCATCGATACGCTCAGACAGCGCGGGGCTTCTCCTGCACCTCAACCCAGCGAACCGGTCTTGCCCACCGACCACACGGGAATGGGGGCCAGGCGGGTCGAGAACAAATACGGCGCGTTTCTCTATCTCGAGAAGGACTTTCCCGGAACACATTGTCACGGCAGAACGATGCTGGGGTCTTTTCCTGAGCGCGCGCTTCAACTCCTTTCGCTGGTGGCAAAAGAATCCGGGCTTCGCTCGCCCGAGGCCGGAAAGATCCTTTTCATAGACACAGAGACCACCGGCCTTTCCGGCGGAAGCGGCACGTGCGCCTTCCTGGTGGGGATCGGCTATTTCCAGGGAAAAACCTTCCGGGTCGCGCAGTATTTTATGGATGATTTCAATCAGGAAGCCCCGCTTTTGGCCGAACTCAACGACGTGGCGCAGCACTTCGAGCTGTTGGTGAGCTACAACGGGAAGAGCTTCGATATTCCGCTGTTAAATACAAGAAATGTTCTACATCGCATGAAATCGCCGTTCTCCCGAATCAGGCATCTGGACTTACTGCACACCGTGCGGCGGCTGTGGGGGCACCGGCTCAGCGAATGCTCCCTGACCACGGTGGAATGCGAAATCGCGGGCTTCAAACGAGGCGATGACGTGCCGGGCTTCCTGGTCCCGTCGATTTATTTTCGGTATCTGCGCGATCGAGATGACCGGTTCCTATCGCCTGTGCTCCGCCACAATCGCCTGGACATCGTTTCCCTGGTCGCAATTGTTACCCGGGCCCTGCAACAATTTGAAAACCCCCAGGACGAATGCACCAGCCCGGAGGACGTGGTTGCATTGGCCAAATGTTACGAGACGATGCAGCGATATGATGAGGCTGTATCGCTCTATGAAAAATTCCTCGACGGCCCTGCTTCGATGGAGATAAAAAATCGCCTCGCTCTGAGCGCGGCGTTCGGCTACAAGAAGCTCAGGAAGTGGGAACGGGCGGCGCAGTTGTGGCAGGACTACATCAGCAGCGCGCCCTACCACCCGCTGCCTTTTATCGAATTGGCCAAGCACCACGAACACAGGCGAAAGGATTACCGTGGCGCGCTGGAACTGGTGGATAAAGCACTCGCGGAAATCAGCATCCTGGAAAGCCTCAATGGTAAGGTCTCTTGGCTGGAGCCTTACAAAGCAGACCTCACCCACCGACGGCAACGGCTGCAAAACAGACTCCGGTCGGCGAAATCAGGGACCTAAACCTCCTGTCCCAGGC
>CAYQOI010000002.1:7554-26436 GCA_964419085.1 uncultured Cytophagia bacterium
GACCCGTTTGAAAATGTGGAAGCCAACTTCGGTCTGGATGATTTCGCTGATCTGGCCGGGCTTCAGGTTCAAGATCGCGGTTTCCAGCTCGGGCTTAAAATCGCCTTTCTTGAAATAGCCCAGGTCTCCCCCTCGCTTTGCCGCGGGCCCGATGGAGACCTCTCGGGCCACATTCTCAAAGTCCTCACCTGCCCGCAACCTCCGTAAGACCTTGTCTGCGGTGGCGCGGTCCTTCACGATGATTTGGAGCGCCCGGTACACGTTCCCTGCCAGCGCCAACTTGCTGTCTGTGAGCGAGGCTTTCCAGATCCACCCTTCCAGTCGCACCTTGACCCACTTAGGCGAGTCCTCCAGCACCACCATGGACGTTCCTTTGTTCAGAGATCCCAGGATTTCGCCATCTGGGCCGGAGCGCAGATTTTCGCTCGCTGCCTTAACGTAAACCTCCGTCCCTCTCTGGTAGTCGATGAGCGAGAATGCCACCCCGCAGGTGACTGCAACCAGGGTGAATCCAACAGTCAGCAAGATTCTTGATTTCATCTGCCTCCTCAAATGTGACACGTTAATTTGTGCTCCTCCCGTTGGTTAAGGATTTGGCTCTCTGCAGCGGTATATTCAAGTCCACAAACTGCCCCTTTTTGACCCTCACACCACGCATCACGCGCGTTTTGTAGCCCTGGCTTTTGACCTCAAGTGTGTAAACTCCCGGCCCGAGTATCCTGTAGAAACTGCCGAATTTTCCATCGGCAGCACGCGGTTTCACGTAAGGTGCGGCCAACTCTCTCACCTCAACTGTCGCATGAAGCGGAGCCCCTGTTTTTTCATCAAAAACATGGCCTTTGACTCCGGTTTCAAGGATGCGGTCGAGCAGATACAGCGCCCCTCTGACATTCTCACGAACGATGGACGGGACGCTGCGCTGAGGCGGAAAATATTCGGTGCCCACCTCCACGATAAAATCGATGGTGCGCAGTTCCCCATACATCCAGATGGAGCTCTGCCCCACCCTGCCGTTGAGCGGAAGAATGGAGTAATTCCCCCGGCCCGATTCCCGGGTGATATGGGCCGCCATCGCGCCCGCGATATCCACGATCAGGTCCAGGTCAGGCGGACTCTTGTAGTTGCCCCAGGGAAAGAGAATCGACTCACCGTAGCTGTGGTAGGAGATCCCGATGGCAAAATTCTCCCGCAACGCGAGATGCATGATCGCACGGGTCTCATTTTCAGAAAATGGCTGGCGGCCGCGGTAGAACCAGCTTCCGGGCTTGCCATCGCCGCCTTCCTGCCAGTTGTAATCGTAGTTCCGGTTCAAGTCGACGCCATCGTAAAGCGGATTGAAGATGCCGTCGCCGTCGTTGTCACGCAGATTCTTCCGCCACCACGGGAAACCCAGGTTGTTTTCATAGACATATTTGTACCCATCCGGATTCACGACCGGCACAAACCAGATCTCGATGGCATCCACCCAAGTGGTGAAGCGCGGGTTCCTGCCATAATTCTCGCACAATTGCTTCATCAACTCCAGGCAGATGTTGGCGCCGATGGGCTCGCGCGCGTGGTGCACGCCCATAAAAAGCATGGTGGGCTCATCCTCATCGGTGTCCGCGTGATCGGATATGCGGGCGGCCCAAATGGGTAAACCCAGGGTTGTGCTCCTGCCGATCTTTTCCAGATGGACGATGTCCGGAAACCTCGCCTGTAATCGCTGCATCGTGTCCACGATTTCTTCGATGGATTTGTAGGCCAAGGGCAAAGTAGGATTCCGGGGGGGCGCAGACCGGAGCGCCACCGCGAAACCCGCCTCTTGCATTTTGGCAGCCGCCGATTCGGTAACCGAGGCATCCACAAAGCGGCGGTGTTTCCGTCGTACCTTCAGGTTGTATTTGTTCAAGCGCACGGTGTCGCCCGGCGAAGGCGTGAAGATACGGACATCCAACATTGTCTCTGTTTTTCGGCCGGCGAACGCGGAGAGAAGAAAGTAGCTGGAGAGCACGGCGCTCACCCCCAGCCAGAATCGAAGATAGGAAAGAGATGTGGACTTTTTCATCATGCAGCCCTGAGGTTAATTGGAGCAGACGTTACTGCGCGAGTCAATTAAGTACAACTTGCTCCGAACACCGAAAAATTCCAGGCAGTCGGTTGCTAAAGAGCTCTCAGGAACTCCACCGAATAGTTCGCTAAATCCGCGAGCGGTGCCCAGTAGACACCGATCAAGATGGTGGGAACGACCAGTACGGCCAGCAGGACGACATAAAACGGAGAAACGGACAGCGCAGAGACGTCCTTTTCTTCAGACTTGTCAAAAAACATGGCCTTCAGAATACGCGCATAATAGTAAAGCGAAATCACGCTGTTGAGCACGCCCAACACCGCCAGCCAGTAAAATGCCGGTCCGGCCTTCACGACGGCCGCAAACAGGTAGAACTTGCCCACAAATCCGGCAGTGGGGGGCAGCCCGGTCAGGGAGAACAAAAACACCCCCATGGCAACGGCCGGGATAGGAGCGCGCCATGCCAGACCTTTGTAGTCGTCGATCCGTTCGCTACCGATGACGTCGTGAAAAATGATGACCACCAGAAACGCGCCCAGGTTCATCAAGTAGTAAACGACCAAATAAAACATGGTGGCGTAAACGCCCTGTTCGGACAGGACCACTGCGCCCATCAGCGCGTAGCCCGCATGCGCGATGCTGGAATAGGCAAGGAGTCGTTTGATGTTGCTCTGGACAATGGCCACGAGATTGCCCAACGTCATGGTTGCGGCTGAGATGACAGCCAACAACTGTGCCCAATCAAATCCGCCCAAAGGAAACCAGGCTGAGCTGCCGTCTGTCCCCGTAGACACCAACGCAACATCGAAGAAACGAATCAACATCGCAAAGCCTGCCGCCTTGGGGCCTACCGACAGAAACGCCGTGATGGGCGTGGGCGCGCCTTCATAGACGTCCGGAGACCAGAAGTGAAAAGGCACCGATGCGATCTTGTAGCCGAATCCCGCCAGAATGAGCAAAATCGAAACCAGCAGCGCCAGCGAGTTGACGTGTGTCGTCATCAAGGCGGTCCGGATCTCATAGATGTTCAACGTGCCGGTCAGTCCGTACAGAATGGAGATTCCGTAAAGCATCAAGCCGGACGAAAACGCGCCGTAAATCGCGTATTTGAGGCCCGCTTCGCTGGACCGCCGCCGGGTTTTCAGGTACGCGGCCAGGACGAACGAAACGATGCTCACCAACTCGATGGAGATGTAGATGGTGACAAGATTTGTGGACGAGGCCATCAAAAACATGCCCAGGGTGAGCGTCACGAGCAGCGTAAAGTACTCTCCAACCGGCCGGCCAGCAAGCTCCACGGAGCCCATGGAAAGAAACACCACCATCACACTGGAGGCCAGGAACAGCAGTTTGAAGTAGAGCGAAAAGGGGTCCACCACCAGCATGTCGCCGAAGATGGAGCGCGTGCCCAGGTCGTACTGTTTCAAGACGGCGAAAAACGCAGCTACCAGACCCGCCAGCGCGATAAAGGATGTCCAGGCCGACCGTTCATTCTTCAGGACAAGGTCGGCGATGATCAGCACCACAGCGACTCCCACCAGGAGCAGCTCGGGGACGAAATAGCTCAGGCTATCTATGTTGTTTTGAACGATCGACGCGAGATCCATAAGTCAAATCAAGTTTATTGCAAACCGAGCAGGGTCGGCGTGCCGGTTGATTTTACCACAACCACCAATTCGTTGAGCGACGTCTTGATCAAGTTGAGCAAGGGTGCAGGATAGACTCCCAGTAAAATCACGATGACCGCCAGCGGAACCAGGGTGAACAGCTCCCTCCCGTTGATTTCGGGCAGAGTCGCGTACTTGGGATTGAGCTCGCCCAGAAACATCCGCTGGAACGTCCACAAAAAGTATCCCGCGGTCAAGACGATACCGAGCGTTGAAATGATGGTAATGGGCTTCAGATTAAAGACCTGGGAGCCAAACGCGCCCAGAAAAGAGAACGCTTCACTGATGAAACTGGAAAGCCCGGGCAGGCCGAGTCCGGCAAAGAACGCCACGCTCACCACCGCGGCATAGATGGGCATCCGCACGGCAAGGCCACCGAACCCGTCGATCTGACGGTGGTGGGCGCGGTCATAGATGACCCCCACCAAAAGGAAGAGCATGGCCGTGGCGGTACCGTGATTGAACATCTGCATCACTGCACCGTTCATGCCCAGGGCGGTAAGCCCGGACATGCCCAACAAGACGATGCCCATATGGCTGATACTCGAATACGCGACCAGCTTTTTGAGATCCTTCTGAGCCATTGCGCAAAACGCGCCATATAAAATATTGATCAGTCCCAGAATGGCCATGCCGTAAGCGAAGTATTCCCACTTCATCGCGTCCGGTAACATAGGAAAGCTGATGCGCAACATGCCGTACGTGCCCATCTTCAGCAGCACGCCGGCCAGGATGACGCTGATCGCGGTTGGGGCTTCCACGTGAGCATCCGGAAGCCATGTATGAAACGGAAACACCGGCACTTTGATTGCAAATCCGATGAACAGCGCGGCGTACATCAGCAGGCGAATATCGAAATTGGTCAGCACGCCCCCGTGGTTGCTCTGGTCCATCAGGTAAAGCATGTTGAAGGTGTGCCCACCGGTGATGGGGTCGCTGACGTTGAAATAAAACACCAGCATGGCCACCAGCATGAGTACGCTTCCAAAAAGTGTGTAGAGGAAGAATTTGATCGCCGCGTACGGCCCGCCCCGGACCATGCCGTCTGGGTCTACGCGGGACGGGCTCCCCCAGATCCCGATGAGAAAATACATGGGAAGGAGCATGACTTCCCAGAAGATGTAGAACAGAAAGAAATCCAGGGCACAGAACACACCCATCATGCCGGTGTCCAGCAGCAAGAACATCGCAAAATAGCCCTTCACGCCCTTTTCGATTCCCCAGGAGGCGAAGATGCAGATGAACGATAGAAGCGCGGTCAAAAGCACCATGGGCACGCTGAGCCCGTCGATGCCCATGAAATACTCGATGTTAAAAGAAGGGATCCATTTGTACTGCTCCTGGAACTGGAACGCGGTGGTAGTGCTGTCGAAATGCAGGTAAATCCACCCCGCAATCAGAAGCTGCAGACCCGTAAAGACCGCCGCGATAATCCGGATCACGTTGTGCTGCTGTTTCGGCACAAACAGAATCAGAAGAATGCCAACGATTGGCAGAAACGTGATGAGCGTTAGTGCATGTTCCATCTATCCCATACCTTTTGCTTGTTCTAAAACTGCTGCATGATGTACAGCAAGACGACCGCGAACAGCGCCATCAAAATGTACGTCTGCACTTGCCCGGTTTGGAGCCCGCGCAGTCGTTTGCCCAGCGCCCCGATCATCCGGCCGACGAGGTTCACCAGGCCGTCGATGAAGCGAAGGTCGAAAATACCTTCGGCCGTTGCGATCTGCCTGGTCATCCTGGCCGCGCCGTTTACCACCCCATCGATCACCTTCATGTCGAACAGAGCGGAAAGCCGACTTACCAGGAGCGTGCCCGCGATGAAGGTCGCCTGGTACAGTTCATCGAAATAGTACTTATTCCACAAAAGCGTGTACACGGGTTTTAGCCGTGCGCCCCACACTTCTGCGGAGATCTTCTTCCAATAGTAAACCAGCGCGGCGAACAGAATTCCCAATCCCGCCACCAGCACCGAAAGCACCAAGGCCAAATTGTGCGCAGAATGCGCGGCCTCATGCCCGGCCTCGGACGCGACGGCCAGATGTGTCGCGGCGGTGGCATACGTGGCCAACTCCGGTTTCGCAACCATGTGTTCGAACCAACCCCACCAGATGGTTCCGATGGAGAACAAGGCCAAAACCGAAAGCGGGACCGTCATCACCCACGGCGATTCGTGTGCGTGGTCGAATTTTTTCTTATCTCTGGCCTCGCCGGTGAACGTCAAAAAGACGAGTCGAAACATGTAGAACGACGTGATGCCCGCGGAAATCAGCATTACCACAAAAATGACCATGTGTTGGGGATGGTCGAAGCCGAATTCCAGCGCCGCGCCCAGGATTGCATCCTTGCTCCAGAACCCGGAGAAGGGCGGAACTCCGGAAATGGCCAGCGTGGCCATGAGAAACGTCCAGAACGTGATGGGCATTTTCTTGCGCAAGCCACCCATCTCTTGCATGTCCTGAGTGTGCAGAGCGTGGATGACACTGCCCGAACCCAGAAACAGCAGCGCTTTGAAAAACGCGTGCGTGGTCAAATGAAAAAGACCGGAAGTGTACCCACCGGTTCCCAGCCCCACCATCATGTAGCCCAACTGACTGATGGTGGAGTAGGCAAGGACTCGCTTGATATCTCGTTGCACCACCGCAATGGTGGCGGCCATGAACGCGGTGATGGTGCCGATGTACGCGATCACCAGTAGCGCGTCCTGGGTGAAGAACACAAAGGTCCGGCCCACCATGTAGACGCCCGCGGCGACCATGGTCGCGGCATGGATGAGGGCACTCACAGGCGTCGGACCTTCCATGGCATCGGGAAGCCAGACATGCAGGGGAAATTGTGCCGATTTTCCCACGGCGCCGCAGAAAAGCAGAATTCCCGCCGCGGTGAGCAGCCCGCCTGAGAGTTGGCCGTCTGCGACACCGCGAAAGACGTCGTGGAAGTTAAAAACCCCCAAAGTCGAAAAAATGATCAAAATCCCGGCAAACATCCCCACATCGCCCACGCGGTTGGTGATGAACGCCTTTTTACTCGCGTTAGCCGCGGAATCTTTTTCAAACCAGAACCCGATGAGCAGGTAAGAACACAATCCCACCAGCTCCCAGAAAACGTAGATCCCGAAAAAGTTGTCCACCAGCACCAGCCCCAGCATAGAAAAGGAAAACAGGGCCAGATAGGCGAAATAGCGGCTGTACCGGGCGTCCCCGTGCATGTAACCGATGGAATAGAGATGGATCAGCGAACTGATCAGCGTCACGACGATCAGCATGATGGCGGTGAGGTTGTCGATGAAAATCCCAAAGGTGACCACCACCGGTCCGAAGTTGATCCATTCCCAGGACTGCTGCGCGACGACGTAATTGGGATCGTAGTGGGACACGGCATCGATGAAAATGGGCACCGCGAGAAGAAACGCCGCGAACATGGCCCCGGTCGGCAACCAGGCGCCCTGCTTGGGCAACCGTTTCCCCACAAAGATCTGCACCGTGAAGGCAAACAGCGGCAAAACCAGAATCAGTATGGCGTTTGTAATCATAGTCCTTCGTTCATTCTGGGCTAACCGGCGAGAGAATCCGCTTCATCGAGGTCGATGGAGCGCAGCCGCTCGTACAGATTGAGCACGATTGCCAGCGCCACCGCGGCCGCAGCCGCAGCGGTGACGATGACGAAAATCGCAAACACTTGACCATCCAGGTCCGTGTCGACGAACCTGGCAAAAGCGATGAAATTGATATTCGCGGCGTTGAGAATGAGCTCGATACCCATCAACACGGTGACCGCGTTCTTTTTGGTGATCACGGCCAGAAGACCCAGGGAAAAAAGAACCGCACTGAGAATCAGATAGTGTGTCAGGCCAACCGTCATCCGTCACCCTTTCCGCGCGATAAATGCTGCGCCGATCAGCGCCGCCAAAAGCAAAACCGACGCGATTTCAAACGGAATCAAATAGTCCGTCATCAAAAGCTTCCCGAGACTTGCCGCCGTCGGGGTAAATGTCGCATTCGCCGAGACCGACCATCTGGTTTTGGTGAAGACACGCAACAGAATCACGAACACCCCTCCGACGACCAGCAAGGCCGGCACGAGTTGCAACGTTCCGCTGCGCAGTTCCACGCTGGTGATGCGCTGCGACAACATGACGCCGAATAGCAAGAGCACCAGGATGCCGCCCACGTAGATCAGAATCTGCACGACAGCCAGAAAATCGGCAGCCAGCAAGACGTAAATGCAGGCGACGCCGAATAAAGCAAACAACAAGCCGACGGCAGAATAAATAACATTCCTCGAAAACACCATCACCGCGGCGGAGGAAACGATCAAAGCGGCAAATGCATAAAATGCGATATCAAATAGACCCATTGTCCTCACAGAATCATGTAAATCCCGACACCCACGATTGCCAGAAACGCAAACGGGGTGAGCACTTTCCAGGATGTGTACATCAACTGGTCCACCCGGACACGCGGCAGCGTCCACCGTAACCACATCTGAACGAAAATGATGGCAAATGCCTTCGCGGCGATCCAGAACACCTGAAATGGCGCAGAGTTGAGAAAACTCCCAAACGGACTCGACCAGCCGCCAAGAAAGAGCGTGGACGCGATGACACCCACCAGAAACATGTTGGCGTACTCGGCCAGGAAGAACATGGCCCATTTCATGCCGCTGTATTCGGTGTGAAACCCGGCCACGATCTCCGATTCCGCTTCAGGAATGTCGAAGGGTGCACGGTTCAACTCGGCGAGCGAAGCGATAAAGAAAACCAAAAACGCGATCAGATTAAAAGGAAAAAACCGCCAGATCAACCAGTTTTGAATCCCGCCCACCTGGTATTCGACGATCTGGCCGAGATTCATGGTCCCCACCGCCATGATGACCACGAGAATGGCCAGAGACGACGGAATCTCGAAGCTGACGATTTGCGCGGCGGAGCGCATCCCGCCCAGCAGCGACCATTTGTTGTTTGAGGCCCAGCCCGCCAGAATGATTCCGATCACCACAAAAGACGAAATCGCAACGACATAAAAAATGCCGACATTCAGCTCGCTGATAACGAGATTGCGGCCAAACGGTAAAACCGCAAAGGCAGCCAACGTCGCCGCGAAAACCAGGAAAGGCGCCATCAAGTGCAGCTTCTTGTCCGCGGCTGCGGGCACAATGTCTTCCTTGAGCAAAAGCTTCACCGCGTCGGCGATGGTCTGCGCCCAGCCGTGCCAGCCGCCCACATACATGGGGCCCAGGCGGTCCTGCATGTGAGCAGAGATCTTCCTCTCCAGGTAGACACCAACGAGGGCAAGCACTGCCGCAACACTCGTGAGCACCACAGCCCCGAGAGCGAAAAAAATAACCGTAATGAGCAGATCCGGGAGATTTCCGATAAAGGAGTCGCTGTTCGCTAAAGTGGCGATGAGGTCATGCATTCAGTCGTCCGGCTTCCTTTCCGCGCAGGTTCATGAGACGAGAACTTTCGCTGGCTCTGACGATTGGCTTTCACGCAACAATTCCGGCGCTGGAACCTGCTTGGGCTTATCCCACTCCAGGTCGCCCTTGGCCCAGAGGTAGGCCAGACCCACCAGAAGAATCGCCACGAAAATCATCATTTCCACAAAAGCAAAACCACCCAGGTCCTTGAAGACCACAGCCCAGGGAAAAAGAAAGACGATTTCCACCTCAAAAATCAAGAAAGCCAACGCGATGACATAGAACCGGATGTTGAACTGAATCCACGATTGGCCTTCGGGTAGCTCACCGCACTCGTACGTGCTGATTTTGACGGGATGGGGATTACGGGTCTGGATGATCCGGGAAAGGATCAGGTTTCCGCCGACAAACAGCGCACCGAAAATGAGAAAGACGAGTATTGCTCCGAAATCAAAAAGCATCTCTATTTGTCACTGGCTTGGTGCGGATAGATGTTCAGCCCCCTCCAAATTCAAGGCTGTATTATAAGAAATTTTTCATCCTTAGTCAAGCGAAATTTTGGGGGCGAAACGAGGCGGATGGAAGGCAAAAATGTCAGAATATTCGTCACCATGACCGAGCAGCCGCACGAACAAAAAGCTTAAGTCGGCTACCCGCCTTGACGATAACAAGTAGTGTGACTTGAAGGTGTTCCTCCTGAATTGGCCCCGATACGATCAGCATCTGCACCGCGATAGACTTCCTTCGTATCGGGGCTATTTATTTTTCCCGGTTACCTCATCTTGAATCGAAACCCCGCGGCCAGCCCCAAATAGTGTCTTGAGGCCGAGTCGAAGTAGTTGTGGAGGCGCCCGCGCAGCATGAAGCCCGCATATTGGCTGGTGGGAATAACGACGCCGCTGCCAGCGAAGAACCCGAAATTCGTGGATGTATACGAAGATTCCACGCCGTCTACGGAGACGGTACGGACCTTAGGCCGGTAGATTCCGGCCCCGGATTCCAGAAAAAAGCGACGACCGAAGAACTTCTGCGCGACAAAATACGCCTCCAGAAGCGAGGAAGAAGCTTTGTTGAACCCGCCCAGTCCCTGCGCGTTCAGAGAGGGAGTGTTCAGGAGGACGTTGTTGACTTCCAGGCCGAGATTGAAGCCGTGGCCCGCAGGCACCATGTAACTTGCTCCGAACTTGAAACTGGGCACACTGGTCCCGGAAAACCCGCCGCCTGAAACGATGGTGCCGAGGTTAACCGTAATCCACGGTTTTGTGAGAATCCGACTGGAGCGGGAGCGCGTCACCGTAGGGGGCCTTTCAGGCTTCGGCGCCGGGCGTGGCTCAGAGATGGGACGCATCTTCGAACGTGTATTAGCCGGATCTTTTCTGGCAGCACGCCCGGAACGTGTCGTCCTTTCTGGCGGGCGGAGTACCGGCGGCGGAACCACTTCGCTCAAGCCGAAAAGCATGTCGCCTTTAACGAGATGGAAGCCCCGTTTGCCCGCCATCTGTTCCACCGCGGCCCGGTTGGCGGTGGTTCGGATGACTTTGACTTTTCCTACCTCCAGAACGCCCTCTGTGGAGCGTCGCCTAACTACCAGAACCTGGCCCACCTCCAAGCCCTGGTTCGCCCCCTTGTTGACGATGCCGTATGCACCGTTGACTTTAATCACTTGTGTGCCTTCATCACCCTGTGCCGTGTGCAAAGTCAAAAACACCAACGCCAGTGCAACGATTACGCGCCTCAGCATGCTGTACCTCAACTTTTGGATGTGTGCCAACGTTTCACAGGACCAAGGCAAAGCCTGTACCAAACAAGATGGACTACAGAATTTTCTCTAATAATCAAGGAGTTAAAGGCACCGCTGGACCGCAAAAGGAAGTGAGCCAAGAGAGCGATTACGCCTCTGTATTACAGATGTGAAACAGCCAAAGCCCATGCGCGCCGAAACGCGTGCACGGGAAGCCCCGCACGCGCCCTTCCACAGAAGTGACCAAAGAAAAAGGGGATGCCGGAACCCGACATCCCCGCAAGGCTTCTACTGATGGCGCTCAGAAATACCGAGCAGGCCCACCGGCTCCACCCCAGGCCAAAGCGCCCGCGATGGCACCGATGATGATCATCACGACAATCGCCACGATTATGGAAACAACCGTGTACGCCACCGCCTTCTCTTGCGGCGCCTCCATCAAGACCGGAATGCCCAAATAGAGAACGTAGATCCCGTAAAGAGCTCCGAAAATGGAAAGAATCGACAAGCTTGGAATCATGTTGAAGATTCCCGCCACAAAGACCGGCGTGTAAGAATACACCGCAAGCTTGAACGAGTTCGCGTCACTCTGAACCGCGTTGAACGTGGAGGCAAGCATGTTGATGATTTTGCCGAAAATCACGACCCCGACGAGACTCAGCACATAGCTCAGAATTGCGAAAATCAACGTGCGAAAAATATTCTGGCGCCCCACAAACGGCAAGCCGATCAGGGCATACCCGATGAACTGGGCGACGGCGGGGATTGCCGCTAGAATCGCGACGTATTCCTTCATGGTCGGCGCGAAGGGCAGATCCTCACTCCTTACCGCCGTCAACGCGTCACGGGGGGTGAGAATGATCTTCTTTACCCGTTCGACAATTGCTTCCATAACCCTCTCCTTTCCTCTAAGATTACGGTTTTGGTTTGTTCAATTTCATCCCTCCATCCGAACATTTTGCTGCCCCAGCAGCTGTCGCAATTCGGTGAGCAAACTCACGCTGGGGTTCACTTTAAAACCTTTCGACCGAATCAGATGGGCCTTTTTCTCGGGGCCCTGCAGGTTGATGTAAAGGTTGCAATCGCCCGGGTGCTGCCGGATGATTTCCGACACCTGGTTCAGGACAGGTTCATCGACCCCGACCAATTCCAGTCGCAGGTGAAGGGTCTTGCCGTAATGCTCCCACGCATTTTCCAGCGGCACCACCTCGTCACAGAGAATCTTGGTCTCCTCTTCTTCGCGCGTGCTGGTGCGGCCGGAGATCACCACCAGCTCATCCTGCTGCAAGAGCTCTCGATATTTCTCATACACGCTGGAGAAAACGATGACCTCACAGCTCCCATGAAAATCCTCCATGGTGAGAAATGCCATGGGCTTCTGCCTGCGGTCGAGGGTTTGCCGGCTTTGCGAGATGATGCCGCATACGCGCACTTTGACGCCGTCGCCCACTCCATCGAGCGCATCGAGCGTCACGGTGGAGAAGGTCTTCACCGCATCGCTGTACCTCTCCAAAGGATGTCCGGAAACATAAAAGCCGAGCATTTCTTTCTCCGCAGCCAACATCTGGTGGCTGGTCCACGGGGGAACCAGAGGCAGCATCGGGTATTGTAAAGAGGCCTCGTCCGAGAAGTCGAACATCGACGTTTGTCGGTTGCGTTTGTCGGCTTGACTGGTTTGGGCAAATGTCATTGCGGTCTCGATGGCCTGCAGTTTTTGGGCCCGGTGCCCTTCCAGGGAATCCATGGCGCCCGCCTGCACCAGGCTCTCCAGCACTTTTTTGTTCTCGTCTCGCGAGTCGATGCGCTCGCAGAACTCGAAGATGTTTTTGAACCTGCCGTCCTTCTCTCTCGCGGCTACGATGGACTCGATGGCGTTTTTCCCGACATTTTTCACCGCGCCCAGTCCGAACCGGATAGCGTTGTCTTTCACCACAAAGTCGAAGTAGCTCTCGTTCACGTCCGGCGGGTGCACGGTCAAGCCCATGCGTTTGCACTCCTGGATCAGGATCACCACCCGATTGGTGCTCCCCATTTCGCTGGAAAGGGTGGCAGCCATGAACTCAGCGGGATAGTGGCGTTTCAAATAGGCGGTCTGGAATGCCACCAGCGCGTAGCACGTCGCGTGCGGCTTGACGAACCCGTAGCCGGCAAATTTGGCCATCAACTCGAAGATCTTGGAGGCCAGTTCCTGGCCGATGCCGTTCCTGGCGCAGCCCTCGATGAACTGCATACGCTGGTCGGCCATCAGCTCGGGTTTTTTCTTCCCCATCGCCCGGCGCAGCATATCTGCTTTGCCCATGCTGAACCCACCCAAGACACTGGCGATGCGCATCACCTGCTCCTGGTAAACGATGATGCCGTAGGTTTCCTCGAGGATCGGCTTGAGCATGGGATGCAGATATTCGATCTTCTTCAACCCATGTTTTCTCTGGATGAAATCGTCGATCCAATCCATCGGTCCGGGACGGTAGAGCGCATTCATCGCGATCAAGTCTTCAAACACCTGCGGCTTGAGTTTGCGCAAATAGTCGCGCATGCCGGAGCTTTCAAACTGGAAAACGCCGACGGTTTCCCCTTTGGAGAACAGGTCGTAGGTGTCGGGGTCGTCCAACGGAATGTTGTCGATGTCGATGTGGATGCCCTTTTCCGCCAACGCCTTGACGGTCTTATGGATGACGGTCAGGGTCCTCAGCCCGAGGAAATCCATTTTCAAGACGCCGATATGCTCGAGCATCTTCATATCGTACTGCGTGGTCACATCACCCTGCGGTGACTTGTACAGCGGCGTGTAGTTGGTCAAGGCATTGGGGGTGATCACCACCCCGGCTGCGTGAGTAGACGCATGGCGGGCCAGACCTTCCAACGTCCTGGAATAGTCCACCAGTTGCTTGTGCAGGTCATCCTGCTCGGCCAACTTCCTCAGTTCTGGCACATTCTCCAGCGCTTTTTCCAGGGTTACACCGGGGCCGGAGGGAATCATCTTTGCGATCCGGTCAACTTCGCCGTACCGCAGCTTCAACACCCGACCCACGTCGCGGATAACCGCCCGGGCCGCCATGGTGCCGAAGGTGATGATCTGCGTGACATTTTGCTCACCGTATTTGCGCTTCACATACTCGATGATCTCTTCCCGGCGTTCGTAGCAGAAATCGATGTCGATGTCCGGCATGGTCACGCGCTCGGGATTGAGAAAACGCTCGAAAATCAAGTTGTACTTTAGAGGGTCGATGTTGGTGATCCCCAGGCAGTAGGAGACAAGGCTACCCGCAGCAGAACCGCGTCCCGGCCCCACCGGGATGTCCTGGCTTCGTGCAAAGTTGATGAAGTCCATCACGATCAGGAAGTATCCGGAGTAGCCCATTCTCTTGATGATGCCGAGCTCATGCCGGAGCCTTTCCTCCACTTCAGTGGAGATCTGTCCAAACCGCCGCCGCGCTCCCTCAAAAGCCAACTGCTCCAGGTACTCGTCGAGCGTTTGCGCCCGCGCATCAGACGGAATCTGAAAATTGGGGAGGGCGACCCTGAAATCGAGGTCCAGGTTGCACTTGTCTGCGATCTCGCCGGTAATGCTCACCGCACCTTCATACTCCGCGAACGTGCGCGCCATTTCATCCGGCGTTTTGAAATAGATCTGGTCGGTAGTGTAGCGCAAGCGATTTGGGTCGTCCCGGTCTTTGCCCGTTTGAATACAGATGAGGACGTCGTGAGGCAAATAGTGCTCGCGCTTGAGGTAGTGGACGTCGTTGGTGGCCACCAGCGGAATGCTCAAGTCCTTGCTGAGCTCCACCAGGCCCTTGCGCACCTCGTCTTCCTCCGGGATTCCGTGATTGTGGATTTCCAGATAGTAGTCGTCTTTGAAAATCTCCCTGTATTCCAGCGCACACCGCCGGGCCTCTTCGTAGCCCTTTTTCAGCAAATAGTACGGCACCTCGCCTTTGAGGCAGGCCGAAAACGCGATAATCCCTTCATGATACTCGCGCAGCACCTCCTTGTCGATCCGCGGCCGGTAGTAGAATCCTTCCAGATACCCGATGGAAACCAGTCGCATGAGATTCTGGTAGCCCTGCTTGTTCTTCGCCAAGAGAACCAGGTGAAAAGACGTATCCGCCACCCGGCGGTCGGTCTTGCGTTCCTTGCGACTACCTGGCGCGACATAGGCCTCCACCCCGATGATGGGCTTGATACCCTGCTTGCGCGCAGCCCTGTAAAACTCGATGGCGCCGAACATATTCCCGTGGTCGGTAATCGCCAATGCCGGCATCTCGCACTTCACCGCGGCACCGATCAGGTCGCCGATCTTGCACGCGCCATCCAGCAGGCTGTAATGGGAGTGATTATGAAGATGAACGAATTGGGGCATTGAGTTCGACAGTCGTAAAACTCTGTTTAAGGGTTCCGTTTCCTCTGACGTGTACCTATATGAATAAAATGCGGCGCGCGGTTTTACCCGTCGGCCGCATTTCAACTCAAAAAGTAAAAGAACGAATTCGAGTCAGGTCGAGAACAGTATGCTGTGTGTCTCTTTCAGATGCTCAAGTCGCCGAGCTCTCGTTCTGCCTTTGCAATATATTCACTATTTTGGAAGAAAGTCAACAGATTATTTAATTCAAATTGCGCCAGCTGGGGTTGTCCCATCTTCACATACGCCATCCCGATCATGAACTGGGCATCATCGGCCTTGTTGTTGTTGTCAAATGCGAACACTTTTTCGAATTCGGCCGCAGCCTGCTGGTAGTCGCCCAGCCCGTAGTAACATTCGCCGATCCAGTACTGGCAATTGTCCGCGAGGTTGTCGGTGTCCGGCTGACGGAGCAAATTGCGAAACTTGGTGATCGCATCAGCGAATCTGCGGGAGTAGACGTCCTGCAGTGCGTCCTGGTACGAAACAGAATACTCCGACCCCGATAGGCTGCTGGTCTGAAATCCGGAACTGGGCACGTCGGTGGAGGCGAACTGTGGGGTGGGCTCGCCTACAATTCTTTCCAGCGCGGCCAGTTGCAGGTCCGTGTCCTGCAGCTCAACCTTGAGGCTGTCGATCACCGAACTCTTTTGCTTGGCCAGCTTTTCGAGTTCGGCGATCTCTACTTCCAGATCCAAAAACAACTCCTCGGTCAAAAAGTCCTGCTCTTCGTTGCCCTTGGTGGTATTTGCTGTGGTTCCGCCCGCATCGATTCCCAGCGCCTCCAAAATCTCTTTGCGCTGGTAATCCTCAAGCTTGGTGGACTCCTCATCCAGGTCCGCCAGTTGTGACATTAGATCCGAATTGCTGTCTTCTTCTGCTTGCTGTTCCGATGAAAGCGTGTCATCTTCGTAATTCACATCAGGCACGCGTCCGCTGCAAACCATAAACAGCCCCCAAACGACCAAGAGAAGTGAAAAGGTCGAGGTCCCGATGATTCTTTTTAACTCAGACATGATGCGTACTCCTTACAAAAGTGACGACTCATTCAAACTTTCATTCCCTGCTCATGAACTAGTTTCGTGACAGGAACCGCGGCAGCCTTTTGACTTCGATTCTCTGCCAGGATTTTTACAGACAATGCAGCGAGATGCGGAATCGTTATCGACCTCGCCGCAGTCTAAAGTCTTCCTTCTTCCCGCCAGATTTCCGCGCCCACGGCCCGTAATTTCGCTTCGATGTGTTCATAACCCCGGTCGATATGGTAGACGCGCAACACATCGGAGCGCCCCTCTGCCCTGAGCGCGGCCAAAATCAGGGAGGCGCTGGCCCGCAAATCCGTGGACATCACGGTCGCGCCGCTGAGTTTTTCCACACCCGTCACCACCGCGACGTTTTCGTTCAACGCGATCTGCGCGCCCAGCCTTCGCAGCTCAGCGACATGCGTGAACCGGTCCGAAAAGATCGTCTCCGTGATCACGGAGCTTCCCTGCGCAACGCACATCAGCGACATCCACTGCGCCTGCAAGTCGGTGGGAAACCCGGGATACGGTGCGGTGGTAACATCCACCGGCTTAATCTCCTCCGGCCCACGTACATAGATCGTTCCATCGCCTACCTCCAGCGACGCCCCGGTCTCCCGCAACTTGGCCAGCAGGCTACTGAGTAGCCCGGCATCGCAATTGGTCAACCGAATCTCTCCGCCTGTGATCGAAAAAAAAAAAAAAAACGTGCCGGTCTCGATTCGGTCCGGGATCACCTCGAAGTCCACAGGATGAAGCTCTTTGACCCCGCGTATCTTTAAACGGTCCGTGCCGATGCCCTCGATGTCCGCGCCCATTTTCACCAGAAATTGCGCCAGGGCCGTGATCTCCGGCTCGCGCGCGGCGTTTTCCATCACCGTGACCCCGTCAGCCAACACCGCGGCCATGAGCAGATTTCCGGTACCGCCAACAGTGGAGACATCAAAACTGATATTCGCGCCGCGCAATCGTTTAGCGTTCGCGACGATATAGCCGTGCTTCAGTTCGACCTGCGCTCCGAGCTTCTGGAGTCCTTTGAGATGCAGATTCACCGGCCTGGGGCCCAGCGCGCAGCCGCCCGGCAGCGAAACCCTCGCCTGCGAAAAGCGGGCGACCAACGGCCCGAGAACGTAGATGGAGGCCCGCATGGTCTTGACCAGCTCGTACGGCGCCTCAAAAAAATTACAATTCGATGTATCGATGGTGAGCGCATGATCGGAAAACTCCACCTGCGCACCGATGATCCGCAAGAGATGCGCCATGGTTTTGACGTCTCGCAGGTCGGGCACGTTGGTAATCCGAAATGTTCCCCTGCCCAGCAGCGTCGCGGCCATGATGGGCAGAACGGCGTTTTTCGCCCCGCTGATGGGGACGGTGCCCTCTAACCTCTTGCCACCCTTTACGACGATCTTGTCCACACTTCTTCCAAAATCAGGTTCTTCTAATTCAGCGCTGCATCTTGAAGCAGTTCCCAGGCGCTCTTGAGATGCGCCTCAGAGACCTTCTCACCGGAGAGCAGTTGCGCGATGGCCTCTGCCCTCTCCGACTCCGACAGCTTGCGAATCGTGCTGGCGGTTCTCCCATCCCGCTCTTCTTTCCGCACCAGATAGTGATGATTTCCCATGCTTGCGATCTGCGGCAAGTGCGTAATGCAGATCACCTGGTGAAATTGCGACAGCTCCCGCAATTTTCGACCCACGGCCTGCGCAAGACGACCCGAAACGCCGATGTCGATTTCATCGAAAATGAGAACCGGAATCTGTCCCCGCTGCGCCAACAGAGACTTCAAGGCAAGCATGATTCTGGAAATCTCTCCTCCGGACGCGACTTTGGCCAACGGCTTGATCTCCTCTCCGGGATTCGTCGAGATCAAAAATTGTGCAATATCCATGCCACTTGCCCCGCCACGGTAGGTCCGCCCCTCGTGCTCCACCATTCCGTCTGGATCATCGTGATACTGCAAGTCCACCTTGAAACGCGATCGAGGCATGCCCAAATAATCCAGAATCTCAGGCACAGACTGCTCCAACTGCCGTGCCACCTCCGCACGTCTGCGACTCAGACGCACACAAGCCTGCGAAAATGCCTTTCTCCTGGTCGCCACCTCCTCCTCCAGAGTCCGGATTTCCTCGTCCAGATCTTCAAATTGCGACAGTGTGGCCTGCATCTCGTCGCGCAAAGTCAGGATCTCTTGCAGCGAGCGCCCAAACTTCTTCTTCAAACCGGCCAGAGCCGCCAGCCGCGTCTGAATCTGTTCCAGCCTTTCCGGACTGAACTCGATCCGGCTGTTGTACTCCCGAAGCTGCTTGGCCAGCTCCTCCACCAGCAGCTTCGCGGACTCACACTCCTCCTGATGACTGCCGAAACGCTCATCGATATTTTGCAACTCGCCCAACCCGGCCCGCACGCGGCCGAGCTGACTCAGAACCGAGTTTTCGTCTTCGTAAAGAATCTGGTACATTTCCGCAGTCAGGTTAAAAAGCCGTTCCCCGTGCTGCACCAGCTTTTCCTCTTTGAGCAGTTCCTCGTCTTCTCCAGGCAGCGGGTCGACTTTGTTGATCTCGTCAATTTGAAAGGCGTAG
>CAYQOI010000003.1:0-12850 GCA_964419085.1 uncultured Cytophagia bacterium
GTCTGAGGCCGGCGACACGTTTGGGCGTGCGGAGACCGCTTTGCAGCGGATTTTGGCTGCCTGCACGAGGCACGATTGGTGGCAGACGCTCTTTTCCATCGAATCCGCTCCGGCCGCACTGGTTCGACCTTATCGGTACCTGGCCGGCCGCCTGGACGCCCTGGCCGCGAATCTGCCTGTGCTGCTGCGCTACCGCGGCGGGGAGCAGGAGTTCGAGGCCTTTCTGCTGGATGCGTCGGCACAGCTCGGCGCGCTGCTGTGCGACGGCATCGGCGACGCGCTGTACCTCGCCGGGCCGTATCCGGCCGAGGATCTGCTGCGGCTGGCGTACAACCTGTTGCAGGCCACACGCACGCGCATTTCCAAGACCGACTACATATCGTGCCCCTCTTGCGGTCGCACCCTGTTCGATCTCAAGAGCACCACCGAGCGGATCAAATCCAAAACCGCGCACCTGAAGGGAGTCAAAATCGCGATCATGGGCTGCATCGTAAACGGGCCCGGCGAGATGGCCGACGCGGATTTCGGCTACGTGGGAGCGGGTCCCGGGAAGGTGAACCTGTTTGTGGGCAAGGAGTGCGTGGAGCGCAACATCCCGGAAGATCAGGCGGACCAAAAACTCATCGAGCTCATCAAAAAACACGGCATGTGGGTGGAGCCCAGTTGAGGCGGACCTGCGCGGTGAAAAGGGAGCGGAGCGCCGCGGAGCAGCCTGTTTCAGCACCGTTACATTTGGCCGGGGTTTGTGGGGATTGTTATTGACATTGAGAGCGAGGATTGTTATATTTTCTGGATTTTTTCGGAGGTGAACCCGGAGGTTGTCTGAGCGAAAATGCAGCAGGAAATCCCAAAAGTTTATGCGCCCAAAGACGTCGAAGAGCGGCTTTACCAGATGTGGCTGGACCGCGGGTTTTTTCACGCCGAGGTGAACGCCGAGCGCCAGCCCTACACCATCGTTATTCCGCCGCCCAACGTCACCGACGTCCTGCACATGGGGCATGCGTACAATAACACCATCCAGGATATTTTGATTCGCTTTCAGCGGATGCAGGACAAGGAGGCGCTGTGGTTACCCGGCACCGACCACGCGGGCATCGCCACCCAGAACGTGGTGGAACGCTTTATCTGGAACACCGAAAAGAAGACCCGCCACGATCTCGGGCGGGAAAAATTCGTGGAGCGGGTCTGGGCGTGGCGCGAGGAGCGCGGAGGGCGCATCATCGAGCAGCTGAAAAAAATGGGGTTTTCCTGCGACTGGTCCCGGGAGCGGTTCACCATGGACGAAGGGATGTCCCGCGCCGTGCTCGAGGTGTTCGTTCGCCTCTACAACAAAGGCTTGATCTACCGCGGTAAGTACATCATCAACTGGTGTCCTCGCTGCCAGACCGCGCTTTCCGACGAAGAGGTGGAGCACCAGGAACACGCGGGCAACCTCTGGTACATCAACTACCCGGTCGCCGGCGAACACCGGGCCATCACGGTAGCCACCACCCGTCCTGAAACCATGCTCGGCGACGTCGCAGTTGCGGTGCATCCGCAGGACAAGCGCTACAAGGACCTCATCGGCAAAACCGCGACGCTGCCGATTCTCGGCCGCGAACTGCAGATCATCGGCGACGAGATGGTGGAGCGGGAGTTCGGCACCGGCGCGGTGAAAGTCACGCCCGCGCACGATCCCAACGACTTTCTCATCGCCCAGCGGCACCAATTGCAGGCCATCAACGTGATGAACGAAGATGCGACCATGAACGACAACGCCGGCAAGTTCGCGGGCATGGATCGACTCAAGGCGCGCAAGCACGTGCTGCAGGAGCTCAAAAAAGGCGGCTACCTGGAAAAGATCGAAGAGCACAAGCACTCGGTGGGCCACTGCTACCGCTGCAACACGGTGATCGAACCCCGGCTCTCCGAGCAGTGGTTTGTGAAAATGAAACCGCTGGCCGAGCCTGCTTTGAAGGTGGTGAAAGAAGGCAAGATCAAACTCCACCCCGCCCGCTGGACCAAGGTGTTTACCCACTGGCTGGAGAACATTCACGACTGGTGCATCAGCCGGCAGATCTGGTGGGGGCATCGCATCCCCATCTACACCTGTGAGAGCTGCAACGAGGTGATGGCCTCGGTGGACCCGCCCGCGAGCTGCCAGAAGTGCGGCGCCGCGGATCTGCGCCAGGACCCGGATGTGCTGGATACCTGGTTTTCGTCTCAGCTCTGGCCGTTCGCCACCCTGGGTTGGCCGGATGAGACGCCCGACCTGAAGTACTTTTACCCCACCGACACCCTGGTGACCGGCCCGGACATCATCTTTTTCTGGGTTGCCCGAATGGTGATGATGGGTCTGGAATTCATGGGGGAGATCCCCTTTCGGGATGTCTATTTCAACGGCATCATCCGCGACGCCCAGGGGAGGAAGATGAGCAAGTCGCTGGGCAACGGCATCGACCCGCTGGAGATGGTGGAAAAGTACAGCGCGGATGCCGTGCGGTTTTCGCTGCTGGAACTTTCGGCCGAAGGCCAGGACATCAATCTGGCGGAAAGCTCCTTTGAAATCGGGCGGAATTTCTCCAACAAGGTCTGGAACGCGTTTCGCTTCCTGTGGATGAATCTGCAGGAAGCCGACCTGGAGAATGCGCACCTGGACTACATTCAGGAGGCGCTGAAGACCGAGAAGCTGGATTTGGCCGACCGCTGGCTGCTGAGCCGTTACCAAAAGACCGTGCGCCGGGTGACCCGTAGTCTGGAGCATTTCAAGTTGCACGAGGCCTGTGAGGCGGTGTACACATTTTTCTGGCGGGAGTACTGCGATTGGTACCTGGAGCTCATCAAGCCGCGGCTCTACAGCAGCGAAGATTCCGATGGCCGGCAGGCCACGGTCGCGGTGGCGGTTTTTGTGATGAAAGGGATTCTGCAGTTGCTGCACCCGGTGGTGCCGTTCATCACCGAAGAGATCTGGTTGAAGCTGCGCAACCGGAAAAATGCAGAGAGCATCATGGTTTCCTGCTGGCCGGTTGAGCGTCGCGCGCTCATCGACGAGCAGGTGGAGAAGGAGATGACCGTCATTCAGAACGTCATCGGCGCCATCCGCAACATTCGTGGTGAGATGAATGTCGCGCCCAACAAGCCGGCTCAGGTCATGATCACCGCGGAGGACAACAACGGCACAGTCGACCTCATTCTGGCCCACAAACCGTATTTCGAGCATCTGGCGAAGGTGAGTCAGTTGCAGCGTTTGTCCCGCGACGCCAGGCCCAAGAAAGCCGCCAGCGCAGTGGTCAACCATCTGGAGATCTTCCTGCCGCTGGAGGGGCTGATCGATTTTGACGTGGAGAAGGCTCGCCTGGAGAAGGAAATCAACCGGCTCGAGAAACAGTTGGAGGGCCTGAACCGCAAGCTGCAGAGTCCTGAGTTTTTGAGCAAGGCCCCTGAAGCCATCGTGGATCTGGAGAAGAAGAAGAAATCCGACTTCGAGTCGAGCCTGGGCAAACTCAAAGCCAATCTCCAGAGCCTGCTTTCTTGAATCGTTTACCTGCATGGGATCCCAATTCGATAGTGAGACGTGCAGTCCTATTTTTCCTGCTGGTCGCCGTTACGGCCGGTCTGGCACAAGACCGGGAGTTAACCCTCATCGTCTACAACAAGAATTTGGCGCTGGTCAAAGACGTCCGCTCTTTTGACCTGGCTCCCGGGACCTCGAGAATCAAGATCGAGGACATCCCCGCGCAGATCGAGCCGGCTTCCCTGCATTTCGCTTCTCTCACCGCACCGAAGCAGGTTCGCACCGTGGAGCAAAATTTCGCGTACGACCTGGCGACGCCCGGCAGCTTGCTGGCCAGGTACGTGGGAGGGACCGTCACGTTGCAAACAAAAGCGGGAAAGGCGTACTCCGGCACGCTGGTGAGCGCCTCCGGCAAGGAGGTAGTGCTGGCGGGTGAGGGTGGCGGCATTAAAATCGTGGACCGGTCGAGCATTCAGGACATCGAGTTGCCACGTCTGCCCGAAGGCGTGGTCACCCGCCCCACGCTGTTCTGGACCGTGGCATGCGACAAGCCGGGAAAACATCGCGTAGAGATCGACTACTTGACCGCAGGCGTTGAGTGGCAGGCGGAGTACACCGCGTTCATCAACTCGAAGGAAACGGGACTGGAGCTGGCTGCGTGGGCTGCGGTGGAGAACAATTCCGGCGCGACCTACCGCGACGCCCGGCTGCGGCTGATGGCGGGCGAAATTCATCGCGCGCAGCAATTTCGACCCTATCCGTTGACAAAGCGCGCGGCGCTTGCGGAGGCGGCGCCGGCACCAGCGGAAGAGAAGCCGGTGTTCGAGTACCATCTTTACACCATCGACGGGACCACCACCCTGGAAAACCACCAGACAAAACAACTGGTCCTTTTCCCGCCGGTGCAGGTGAAAGCGAGCAAGAAGTACACCTACGATGCCAGCAAGAGCGCGCGAAACGTTGCGGTCACTTATGAGTTTAAAAACAAAGGGGTTACGGGCGCGGATGGGCCCCTTCCCGGCGGACGTGTCAGGGTGTACAAGAAGGGCGAGCAGGGCGTACCCCTCTTTCTGGGGGAGGACCGGTTGTCCCCGACGCCCCAAGGCGGCCAGGTTCGGCTTTATGTGGGCGACGCGTTCGATGTGAAAGGGGAACGTGTGCAGAAAGCGCGCCGGAGCCTCGGGAAAAAGGGTTGGGAAGAAACCTGGCAGGTGAAGCTGCGCAACCACAAGCGAGAGGACGTGCGGGTTTCGGTGGTGGAGCATTTGAACCCGAACTGGAAGATCGTGCGGGCTTCCCACGACTACACCCAGCGCGATGCGCGCACCATCGTCTTCGACGTGAAGGTCCCTGCTGACGGCGAGACGGTAATCGATTACCAGGTGGAGTACGCACGGTAGCTTTTTCATCAACGCGACGAGAAATGTGGCCGATGCCGACCAAAACGTTCTGAACTCCCCGGTCCAGTTTGTAAAGGGGATCGGCGAGAAGCGGGCGAAGCGGCTGGCCGACGTGGGCGTGGAGACCATTCTCGATCTCCTTTATTATTTTCCTCGCCGCTACCTCGACCGCAGTCACATCACCCAGATCAAAGATCTGAGCACGAATATGACCGCGACCGTCGTGGGCACCATCGAGTTTTGCGGCATCAAGCCCGGTCGGCGACGGCGCTATATCGTGGTCCTGGATGACGGCACCGGCTACCTGAACTGCGTGTGGTTCAATCGCGTGGAGTACTGGAACAAGCTGTTCGAGAAAGGTGAAACGCTGGCGGTAAGCGGAAAGGTGGGTTACTTCGGCGATTACCAGATGGTACACCCGGAGTTCGACCGGCTCACCGAGCTGGGGGAGAAGGACTTTATCCACACGGGTCGGATCATCCCGCTCTACCCTTCCACCGAAGGGCTGAGCAAAGTTGGGCTGGACAGCCGCGGGTTCAGGCGGGTGCTCCGCAATGCCCTGGACCTGTACGTCGACCTGGTGCCGGAAACGTTGCCTCGGGACGTGGTGCGACGGCAAAAGCTCGTCGGGCTGGAAGAGGCGCTGCGCAACGTGCATTTTCCCAAAGACCGGGACGCGCTCATCGCGGCCCGCCGGCGCCTCAAATTCGATGAGCTGTTCTATCTGGAGCTGATGCTGGCTTACCGGCGCCGCAAGCTGGAGACCAGCCAGAAGGGGATCGGGTTTGTGAAGGTGGGAGAACGCACCCGCCAGTTGATCGCGTCGCTGCCGTTTGAACTGACCGCGGCGCAGAAGCGGGTGATTCGCGAGATTCGCGAAGACATGAAAAAGCCTCGGCCCATGAATCGCCTGCTCCAGGGCGACGTGGGCTCAGGCAAGACGCTGGTGGCACTGATTTCCATGATGATGGCCATCGAGAACGGTTACCAGGCCGCGCTCATGGCGCCGACGGAGATTCTGGCGGAACAGCACTACCTCAACATCAAGAGCTTCGTGCACCATTTGGGCACAAATGTCGTGCTGCTGGTGGGCGGGCAAAACAGCAGCGAGAGGCAGGAATTGCTGGCCCAGGTGCGTGAAGGGAAGGCAGAGATCGTCGTCGGGACCCACGCGCTGATTCAAGAGGGCGTGACCTTCAAAGCTCTGGGACTGGTCATCATCGATGAGCAGCACCGGTTCGGGGTGCAACAGCGTGCCACCCTGATGGACAAGGGCACGAGTCCGGATGTGCTGGTGATGACCGCCACCCCCATTCCCCGGACGCTATCGCTGACGGTCTACGGCGACCTCGATGTCTCCATCATCGACGAACTGCCACCGGGTCGAAAGCCCGTGAAGACGGTTTTGCGCAGCGCGCGCAAGAAAAATGAAATCTACCGTTTCGTGAGAGATGAAGTGCGGTCAGGCGCGCAGGCGTACATCATTTTTCCGCTGGTTGAGGAGTCGGAAAAGCTGGACCTGCAGGCCGCCATCGACAGTCACGAGACGTTGAGTCGGGATATCTTCGCCGGGTTGAACGTGGGGCTGCTGCACGGCCGGATGCGGAGCGAGGAAAAGGAGCAGGTGATGGCCGCGTTCAAGCGCGGGGAGGTCCAGATTTTGGTGAGCACGACGGTCATCGAGGTGGGCGTGGACGTCCCCAGCGCCAACATCATGGTCATCGAAAACGCTGAACGCTTCGGGCTGCCGCAATTGCACCAGTTGCGCGGCCGCGTCGGTCGGGGAGAACGGGAGTCGTTCTGTTTCTTGATCGCGAAATACCCCATTTCCAATGAGGCCAAGGTGCGACTGGAAACGCTGTGCCGAACCAACGACGGGTTCGAAATTGCGGAGGCCGATCTCAGGCTGCGAGGTCCCGGTGAGTTTTTCGGCACCAGGCAGCACGGTCTGCCCCAGTTGAAGATCGCGGACATCGTCAAGGATACAGCGCTGCTGCTGCGGGCGCGGGATGAGGCCTTTCGAGTCGCCAGCCTCAGCAAGCCCCCGCCCAGCCTTTCCGGGCTCACGGTGCGGTCACAGTTTTTCAAGAATTTTCGCGAGCGGGTGGAGTTGGCGCGTGTGGGTTAAAAACGGGAACTTTTTGTAGGGGAAGTTTTTTCAAGAATGTTGAGCCTGGTCAACCGGAACTTACGACACAGAGGAGTTACATGGAACACAAAAAACTGAATCGTATCTTCGCTTTTTCGGTCTTTGTCATCGCATTGGTCACTTATGGGCGGACGGTCGCGCCCACGACCTCTTACTGGGATTGCGGTGAGTTCATCGCCTGCTCGTACACGCTGGGGGTACCTCACCCCCCCGGGGCGCCGCTGTTCATTCTGCTGGGCCGGGTGTTCACGATGTTTCCTTTCTTTCACGACATCGGCTTGCGGGTGAACATCATCTCGGTGATCGTCAGCGCATTCACGATCATGTTCACCTACCTGATTATCGTGCGCCTGGTGCGAGCGTGGAAGGGCATTCCGGAGACCATCGAGGAGAAGCTCGTGGTTTACACCAGCGGCATCATCGGGGCGCTGGGGTACGCATTTACCGATTCGTTCTGGTTCAACGCGGTGGAGGCCGAGGTCTACGCGGTTTCCATGTTTTTCACCTCCATCGTCGTCTGGTTGATCCTGGTTTGGCTGGACAAAGCCGACGAGCCGGCCGGCGGCAAAATCCTGCTGGTGATCGCCTATCTCATCGGGCTCGCCACCGGTGTCCACCTGCTGAACATTCTGGCGCTGCCCACCGTTTTCCTGATCATGTATTTCAAAAAATATGAGTTCAGTTGGCCTTCGTTTGTGCTCTTTGCCCTCGCGTCGCTGGCGGGGTTTGCGGTGATCTACCCGGGAATCGTCAAAGGCATCCCATGGGTGTTGGAGAAGTTTTCTTTTGGCATGCTGGCCGCCTTGACGCTGGGAGTCCTCTTTGCAATTTATTACACCGCCAGGAATCAGAAGCCTGTGGTGAGTCTGGCGTTGATGGCCGTGATGCTGGTGATGGTGGGCTACTCCACCTACACCGCGCTCTACATTCGCTCAGGCCTGAATCCGGCCATCAACGAGAATGCCCCCGACGTGCCGGAACGGCTGGTGAGCTACCTCAATCGCGAGCAGTACGGCGACATCCCGTTGACGCAGCGTCGCGCGCCCATGTGGGACTACCAGATCAAAAAGATGTACATCCGCTATTTCGGCTGGCAGTTTATCGGCAAGGGCACGACCATCGGGGATGACGGCTACATCGCGGAAACGTTATCGACTCGCGGCTTGATGGGGCTGCCGTTCATCGTGGGGCTCATCGGGCTGTTTTACCATTTTCGGCGAGATTGGAAGAAGGCGCTCGCGGTGCTTGCGCTGTTCATCATGACCGGCGTGGCCATCGCCATCTATCTGAATCAAGAGGACCCCCAGCCGCGCGAGCGGGATTACGCCTACGTGGGGTCGTTCTTCGCGTTCTCGCTCTGGGTGGGAATCGGCGCGGGCGCGATCATGGAGTTGGTGCTGGATTCCGTGCGCGAGAGTCTCTTTCTCCGCCGGCTTGCCGTGGTGCTCACCATCGTGTTGCTGGTGGTAGCTGTCCCCTACAATCTGTTCAGCGACAACTTCGACAGTCACGACCGCTCGGGAAATTACGTGGCCTGGGACTACTCGTACAACATTCTGCAATCGTGTGAGCCCAACGCCATCTTGTTTACCAACGGCGACAACGACACGTTTCCGCTCTGGTATCTGCAGTACGTCAAAGGCGTGCGCCCCGATGTGCGCGTGGTCAATCTCAGCCTGCTCAACACCAACTGGTACATCAAGCAACTGCGAGACGACGAACCGAAGGTGCCCATCACGCTGACCGATCAGCAGATCGACGCGCTTCAGGCTCGGGAATGGCCTGAGCCCAAAAAGATCCGTATCGAGGTGCCCAGGGAGAAGGTGCTGGAATACCTCAGGAAGGGCGAGGATAATTCCGGGCTCACCGAGAAGGATATTCCGGAAAGACCGGCCATCGTATTTGAAATGCGGAACACCAAGACCATCGGCCAGTACCCGGTGATTTTGGTGCAGGACATCATGGTGTTGCACATCATCAGCGCGAACAAGTTTCGCAAGCCGGTGTATTTTGCGGTGACGGTTTCCCCGGCAAACATGCTGGGGCTGGACAACCGGCGGGGAGTGAAGGGCCTGAAGAACTACTTGCGGATGGACGGCTTGGCCTTTCAGGTGATGCCGTACGGCGGCCCGCGGGACTTCGTTTCACCCCAGAAGCTCTGGACCAACCTGTTCGAGAAGTTCCAGTACCGCAATCTCAACAATCCCGACGTCTACTTCAACTACAACATCCAGGGATTGCTGCAGAATTACCGGTCTGCCTTTTTGCGTCTGGCCAACTACTACATGACTCGCAAAGAACCGGAGGGCAAGGAAAAGGCGCTCACCGTGCTTGACAAAATGGAGGAGGTGCTGCCGGAGTCGGTCATTCCGTTGCGCAATTACCAGTTGTCGCTCAATTTCGGTCGGATGTACGCGGATGCCGGTCGGCCCGAGGAACTCAAGAGGCGGCTCGACCAGGTGTTTGTCAACTACCACCTGAATCCCATCGACAAGCTGCTGGTGTCGGAATACTATTCGCAGTTGGCTCATGATGACGCGAAGGCCGAATCGCTGGCGGTCGAAGTTCTCAAAGAACAGCCGGACCTGCGGCAGGGGTACATGTGGCTGACGACGTTTTACGCTCGCAAGCAGGAGTTCCAAAAGGGCATCGAGACGTTGCAGAAGTGGCTCGCGTTGCATCCCACCGATACGCAGTTTCAGCGCCAATTGGAGCAGTTGCAGACTCTGGCCGCCGCTCAGGACAGCACAAAGCCGGCCACCGAAGGAGCAGAAAAGCGTCCCGAAGAGTCCGATGGCGCACACTGACGGGAGGCCGAATCGAGGTTGATGGCAGAGGAGCCGCTGGTTTCCATCATCATTCCGCATCTGCGGGGCAAAGAGACGCTGGTCAGATGTTTGAATGCGGTTCAGAGAACGGCCTATCCCAACCGGCAGGTGATTCTGGTCGACAACGCTACCACCGACGGCAGTCTCGAGGGTATCGAGCAGGCGTTCCCCTGGCTGCAGGTGGTGCACAACCGGCGGAATCTCGGCTACGCGGGGGGATGTAATTCAGCCCTGCCTGTGGCAGAAGGCAAGTACGTTCTGTTTCTCAACGATGACACCGATTTCGAGCCCGGCTGGTTGGCTCCCCTGGTGGCTGCCTGTGAAGCGGATGAACGCATCGCGGCCTGTCAGCCGAAAATCGTGCAGCAGGATGACCCGGCGATGTTCGACTATGCCGGCGCCGCGGGCGGCCTGCTCGATGTGTTCGGCTACCCGTTTGCCCGCGGGCGTGTGTTTTTTGCCCTGGAAAGGGATGCACATCAGTACGATGAAGGCGGCGATATTTTTTGGGCTTCCGGCACCGCTACGCTGGTCCGGCGTTCCGCGCTGCAGGAGGTGGGGGCGTTTGACGAAGATTTTTTCGCGCACATGGAAGAGATCGACCTGGATTGGCGCTTACATCTGGCGGGCTACCGCGTCGTTGCGGTGCCGCAGTCGGTGGTCCGGCATCGTGCAGGCTCGACCCTGCCTGCGGATTCGCCTCGTAAAATCTTGCTGAATCACCGCAACAGCCTTCTGATGCTTCTGAAGAATTATGGTGCGCCGAGCCTGTTGCGGTTTCTGCCCGGGCGTCTGTTGCTGGAGTGGGTGACCGTGGTTTATTCGTTGTTTCGGCTCGATTTCGTGCGCGCTCGCTCGGTGCTGTTAGCCCTGATCCAGGTGGCTGCCGCGCTGCCGCGGACGTTGCGCAAACGGAGAGAGGTGAGAAAGCTTCGCCGGGTCCCGGACCGGGAGATCCTGGAGAAAATGTACCGGGGCAGCATCGTGTTTCAGTATTTTGTGCGCCGCGTTCGCCGGGTTTCGGATTTAAAGGACAGCGCAGGCATTCGTTGAACGAGCATTTCGAACTGACTGCATGTCCGTTGTGCGGTGGCGAAAAATACCAGGAGAAGCTGCGTGCGCCGGACCGGTTCAATCTCTGCGATGGTTCGCAGTTTCGAATCGTGAGTTGTGCTGATTGCGGCTGCGTGTTTCTGAATCCGAGGCCAAAGCCGGCCGACCTCGGAGCGTTCTATCGCGAGGAGGCGTACCAGCCTTTTCTCTCCCGGCAGAAAACAGATCGCGTCTGGGACCTCCTCTATCGCTGGGCGCGCTTTTTCACGGTTCGGGGCAAGCGGCGTAGAATCGAGCGGCTGAAGCCGGGCCCCGGAAAGTTGCTGGACGTGGGCTGTGGTACCGGGGAATTTCTGCACGAGATGCAGCGGCACGGCTGGCAGGTCGCGGGGATCGAGCAGGACGAGGAAGCCGCAGCGTTTGCGCGCCGGACCTACGGTCTGGAAGTGGAGACCGGGGATGTCGGCACGGAGCGGTTCTCGGAACGGCGGTTCGACGTGGTCACGTTTTGGCATGTGCTGGAGCACTTGCACCGTCCGGTGGAGGTGCTCAAGAATGTGAGGGAGCGTTTGGCCGAGGACGGGCTGGTGTTGGTGGCCGCGCCGAATATCGGAAGCCCGGACGCGGGCTTTTACGGCGCAGAGTGGGTCGCGCTGGACGCGCCGCGACATCTGGTTCATTTTACCGAGCAGTCCATGCGTCAGGCATGCGAAAGAGCCGGATTGCGTGTCGTGTCGCGGAAGCCGATGCCGCTGGATGCCGTCTACAATTGTTTGATGAGCGAACGGCTGGCTTTAGAGGGGAGCGAGGCTGGAGTCCCGAAAACTTTTTGGCGTTATTTGCGGGGTGTGGTTGTCGCGGCGCGCTCCGTGTTGAAATCGACGCCGGCTTTTGGTGGGCGGGCTGAGTTGGGCTCGTCGATCCTGTATTTGATCCGAAAGGAGGAGAGACCATGAAGTGCAAAACGATCTTTTTGCTTCTGCTCGCAACTGTGGCGCTGAGCGTTGCGACCGGATGCGGCAGAAAAACCCGCGGGTTTGGCGAGGGGACCGAGCTTTACGTGATCGCGGACAAAGAGAACTGGAAGGCGCTGGAGCCTACTCTGCGCGAGGTGTTCGAGCACGTCGTGGAAACGCCACAGCCGGAAAAGGTCTTCGAGGTTTTCTGGGTTCCGCCCGAACGGTTCAACGAATTTGCTACCCGCAAGAACCTGGTGATCATCGGTACGTTGAATTCTCAGGGGGAAATCGACCAGAAAGTCGCGGGCATGCTCTCGGCAGGCGTCAAACAAAAAGTGCTGAGCGGTTCTGCGTTCGTTTTTCCCAAAAAAGACCCGTGGGCCAAGAATCAGTTGCTGGTGGTTCTGGCTTCGCCGACTCCCCAGGACCTGGAGGCCAAGCTTAAGGAGAACAAGGACTATCTCTACGGCCTTTTTGAGACCAAGCTGGTGGAGGAAACCACGCAGCAGATGTACAAAACCCTGGAGCAAAAAGATCTCAGCGAAAAACTGCTGAAGAACTACGGGTGGACGCTCAGGGTTCAGCACGATTATTTCATCAACACCGAGAGGAAGCAGGACCGTTTTGTGATGCTGCGGCGCAGTTTGGCCGACCGGGAGCGCTGGCTGTTCGTACACTGGATCGAGGACGGCGACCCCTCGGTCATCGACCAGGACTGGGTGGTGAAGACCCGCAACAAATTGACGGCCAAGTTTTACGAAGGGGATCGCATCAATCCCGATCATGTGGAGTCCAAAGAGGTGGAATTCGCGGGTCGGCCCGCGTTGCTGGTCCAGGGATTGTGGGAGAACGAGCAAAAGATGGCCGGCGGTCCGTTTCGCACCTACGCGTTTTACGACGAAGAGAGCGGTCGCATCTACCTGGTGGACATTGCAGTGTTTCATCCCGCCGGCAAGAAGGAGCCGTTC
>CAYQOI010000003.1:12860-20091 GCA_964419085.1 uncultured Cytophagia bacterium
GGAGCGAGCTGAGATGGGCAAAGAGCCAGCACGCGTCGCGCTGGTGATGGGAAGCAAGTCCGACAAGAGCGCGGCGGCCGAATGCCGGAAATACCTGAATCGCTTCGGCATCGACTGCGATGAGCATGTGCTCTCCGCGCACCGCACGCCCAAAGAGACCGCGGAGTTTGCTGAGAACGCGCGGGACCAGGGGTACCAGGTCATCATCGCGATCGCGGGGATGGCCGCGCACCTGCCGGGAGTGATCGCAGCCAGCACGACGCTGCCGGTCATCGGCGTGCCCATGCCCAACTCCAGCCTCAACGGCGTGGACGCGCTCTATTCGATGGTGCAGATGCCCGCGGGCGTGCCCGTGGCCACGGTCGCAATCGGTGCAGCCGGCGCCGCGAATGCCGCGGTGCTGGCCGCAGAGATTCTCGCTCTCAGCGACGCGGAGGTGCTGGACAGGCTGCGGGAGTTCAAAGAAAGCGGCTGTCGAATCTGAGGCCAAAGATGATCCGCTGGTTGCGCACATATTTCGAATTCGACAAGAATCAAACGAATTTTCGGCAGGAGATCGTGGCGGGAGTGACCACGTTCATGACCATGTCCTACATCATCGTGGTCAACCCCAAGATTCTCCAGGCCGCGCACATGCCGTTTGGGCCATCGATGGTTGCGACGATTTTGACCGCGGTCTTCGGGACGCTCCTGATGGCGTTCTACGCCAGGCGGCCGTTTGCCATCGCGCCGTACATGGGGGAAAACGCGTTTATCGCCTACACCGTGGTGCTCGTCCTGGGCTACAGTTGGCAGAGCGCGCTGGCCGCGGTTTTCGTGGGGGGCGTGCTGTTCATTCTGTTGACCGCACTGCGCTTGCGCCAGTGGTTGGTGGAATCCGTGCCCGAAGGTCTGCGCTACAGCTTTTCCGTGGGCATCGGGCTCTTCCTTACGTTTATCGGCCTGAACGACACCGGGCTCGTGACCCTCGGGGTCGAAGGCGCGCCGGTTAAGATCGGAGATGTGACCAGTGCGCCCGTGCTCCTTTCCATCTTTGGCTTTTTGCTCATCGCCATCCTCATGCTGCGCCGGATTCCCGGGGCAATTCTCATCGGGATTCTGGTCACCACGTTTGTGGCGTTTGTCGCGGGGATCGCGGAGCCGCCGCACACCTGGGTGAGCCGGCCGCCGAGTTTGCGCCCCATCCTGTTCAAGCTCGACCTCGCCGGCTTGCTGGATTGGGGGTTCTTTGCGGTCATCCTGACGGTGTTCGTGATGGCGTTCGTAGACACCATGGGCACGCTCATCGGGGTCTCTGCGCGCGCCGGTTTCCTCGACGAAAAGGGAAACCTGCCGGAAATCGAGAAGCCGATGATGGCCGACGCCCTTTCCACGACCTTCGCGGCGCTGGTGGGTACCACCACCGCGGGCGCATTCATCGAAGCCGCGGCCGGAATCGAGGCTGGCGGGCGTACCGGGTTTACCTCTGTGGTCGTGGCGGTGCTTTTTCTTCTGGCGCTTTTCTTCGCGCCGTTTCTGACCGCGGTGCCGCCGCAGGCTTACGGCCCTGCGTTGGTGGTGGTGGGCTATCTCATGGTCACGCCCATCCGCAAGATTAACCTGGACGACTACACCGAGCTGTTTCCCGCGTTTGCAGTCATCATTCTGATGAGCTTTACGTTCAATATCGGTGTGGGCATCACCGCGGGATTTGTGCTTTATCCCGTCTTCAAGTTGGCCGCGGGCCGACCGCGGGAGATTCGCCCCGGTCTGTGGGTGCTCTGCGGGCTGTCGTTGTTGTTTTTTATCTTTTATCCGTACACCTGAGAAGAGCGATGAAGATCGGCGTGGTCGGAACATTTATTCGCGATCGGATTTTCCCGTGGCAAGGAGAGGAGGTCGCCAGCATCGGCGGTATTTTTTTTACCGTGTCTTACCTGGCCAACTTGATGCAGCCGGACGACGAGGTTTATCCGGTGTGCTTTCTGGGCAGCGACTTCTACGAAGAGGTGGTGGAGCGTCTGGCCGCATATCCCAATGTGCGGTTCGACGGCTTAAAAAAGGTGGCACACCGGAACACACAGGTCAAGCTGATTTACACCGGCCCGCAGGAGCGCGAGGAAGTCACCACCGCGCCGATGCCGCCGCTGGGGGAGGAGGAGCTGCAGGTGCTCGACGGCGTCGACGCGATTGTGGTCAACCTGATCACCGGCTCGGACGTGGAACTGCCGGCGCTGAACCGGCTGCGGGAGAAGACGCCTGCGCTGCTCTATCTGGATTTCCACTCGCACGCCCTGGGAATCAGCGCAGAGGGCAAGCGGTTCTATCGCCGGCCCACCGACTGGCAGGAGTGGGTGAGGCTGGTGGATGTGCTGCAGCTCAACGAGATGGAGGCGCGCACGCTGGCCGGCCTTGGACTTGATGCGTCGGTGGAGAGGCTCGCGGGGTTCGGGAAAAGCCTGTTGGGGATGGGGCCGAAGATCTGCCACATCACCCTGGCGGAGAGGGGTTCCATGTTGTTTTACAGGCATTCGGATGACGTTCAGGTGCACCGCTTTCCGGCGCACGAAGTTGCACGTGTGGTGGACATCATCGGGTGCGGCGATGCCTTTGCCTCGGCTTTCGTGGTCTCCTATTTGAAAGATCGCGACGAGATCGCCGCCACCGAATTGGCGAACAAGGTTGCCGCGCTGAACTGCACGTTTCTGGGAAGTAGCGGGATTCCCGAGATCAAGTCCCGGCTCTAATTTGACGGATCTGTTATGGCAAATCTGAAGATTCTCAAGGAAAAGGTTGTGGTTACCGGCGCCAACGGCTTGTTGGGGCAAAAGTTAGTGGAAGTCTTTCACCAGGATTACGAGGTTTATGGCGTGGGACGACAGCCGCGTCCCAGGGTGCGCGCGTCGCACTACCATTATCTTCAGGGGGACATCACCCGGCGTTCGGCCATTCAGAAGCTCATCAGCCAGATCGAGCCGCAGGCGATCGTCAATGCCGCCGCTTACACCAACGTGGACGGGTGCGAGGACGAAAAGGAAACGTGCTGGAAAGTGAATGTGTCCGGTGTGGACAATCTGGCCTCGGTGGCACACCGGCTGGGTGCGCTGCTGGTCCAGGTGTCCACGGATTATGTTTTTGACGGCACCGAGGAGATCTACACCGAAACCTCGAAGCCCAATCCGTTGGGCTACTACGGGCGGGCCAAACTGGCCAGCGAGAACGCAGTGATTGCCAGCGGCGCGGAGCACGCGATCGTTCGGACGATGGTGCTGTACGGCACAGGACGGGACGTTCGCCTGAATTTCGCGACCTGGCTCATCGACCGGCTCTCCGGCGGCCAGCCCGTTCGTATCGTCGATGACCAGTTCGGCCAGCCGACCCTGGTGGATGACCTGGCCGCTGCGATCCGTAAAATCGTCGAAAAACGGAAGACAGGCATCTTCAACGTCGCGGGCTCCGAATATGTGAGCCGCTACGAATTCGCCAGGCGTCTGGCCGAAATCTTTGGCTTTGACCCGGGCCTCATCACGGCGATCAAGACCGATGAATTGAAGCAGAAAGCCCCGCGGCCGCTGCGCTCCAGATTTAGTCTCGAGAAGATGAATCGGGAATTGGACATGGAAACGTGCGGGGTGAGCGAAGGGCTGAAGCGGCTGAAAGAACAACTGGAGCGACAGGGGGCACACTAGACTGTATGAACAAGATCCTGATCATCATTCCCACGTACAATGAGGCCGAGAATATTGAAAATATCATCTCTGAGATCATCGCTCTCAACATTCCCAACCTGTCGATCCTGGTTGTGGATGACAACTCGCCCGATGGGACGCACGAAATCGTGCAAAAACTGGCCAAAAAAGACGCTCGCATTCACCTGTTGAAGCGGGCTGGCAAGCTCGGTTTGGGCACGGCCTATGTGGAGGGCTTCCGGTACGCTCTGGCCCACACATACGAATTCATTTTCGAAATGGATGCGGATTTGTCGCATTATCCTGGTGACATCCCCAAACTCCTGGAAGGGGCGCAATCCGCAGACCTGGTGATCGGTTCCCGGTACATCTACGGCGTCAACGTGATCAACTGGCCGTTTTCCAGGCTCTTTTTGAGCCTGGCGGCCAATTGGTACACCCGGTTGATCACCGGCTTGCCGGTGCACGACTGTACCAGCGGCTTCAAATGTTTTCGCCGTCGCGTGCTGGAAGCCATCGACCTCGACCGGGTCTCCAGCGATGGCTATTCCTTTCAGATCGAAATGACGTTCAAGGCCTGGAAGAAGAAGTTCACCATCAAAGAGGAACCCATCGTTTTTGTCGACCGCACCAGAGGGAATTCCAAGATGACCCGCAAGGTGATGCTGGAAGCGGTCTGGATGGTGTGGAAATTGAGATTGCTGAGTCTGTTCGGGAAGATTTGACATGAGCACGCGCTCCCCCAAATCCAGCAAAACCACCTCACGCGCCAAGAAACGCGTCGAGCTCTCCATCGTCGTGGTCAACTACAACGTCAAGGAGTTCTTGGAGCAGCTCCTCATTTCGCTGCAGCCCGCGCTGAAGGGGATCGCGTCGGAAATCATCGTGGTGGACAATGCCTCCACCGATGGCAGCCAAAAACTGCTGCGGGAGAAGTTCCCCGGTGTGACGCTCCTCGCGAACGACGAAAATGTCGGATTTGCGCGCGCGTCGAACCAGGGGCTTCGGGTGGCGCGCGGGAGGTTTCTGGCGCTGCTCAATCCGGATACCGTGGTGCAGGAAGACACGTTCAGTGCCATGTTGGACTTCATGAAGGCCCATCCCGAAGCGGGAATGGTGGGGTGCAAGATACTCAATCCGGATGGGTCGCTGCAGCTCGCGTGTCGCCGCAGCTTTCCCACGCCCTGGGTGGCCTTCACCAAGCTGAGCGGTCTCAGCAGGCTTTTCCCCAGGAGTCGCCTTTTCGGGCGCTACAACCTCACGTTTTTGGACCCGGATCGGTCTTATGAAGTCGAGGCCATTTCGGGTTCTTTTATGATGATTCGGCGCCAGGTTCTGGAGGACGTCGGCTTTCTGGACGAGGCCTTTTTTATGTACGGGGAAGATCTCGATTGGTGCTACCGCATTCGTGAAGCCGGCTGGAAGGTGTGCTATTTCCCGGGCACGCAGATCATCCATTTCAAGGGAGAGAGCTCCAAGAAGGCGCAGTTCGACAGCCTGCGGACGTTCTATCGCGCGATGGGTCTTTTCGCGCGCAAACATTTCAACCAAAAGTATTTGCTCATGCCCTACTGGCTGCTGCTTCTGGCCATCTGGGTCCGGGCGGGACTTTCCTTTTTCGCGAGAGTCGTTTCCGCCCTTTGGGTGTCGCTCATCGACTTGCTGCTCTTGTGGACTGCGCTGGGCCTGGGCCTGCTGGTGCGGTTTGGCAATCTGGTCCACCTCAGGTCATTTGTGCCGGTGTTTGTGGTTTACTCCCTTGTCTGGATGTTCAGCCTTTCGTTGCTCGGCAGCCACCGGAAAAAGCGGTTTTCATCCTCGCGCGCGGGCCTGGCTATCCTGATGGGCTTCTTTGTCAATGCCAGCTTCACGTTTTTCTTCAAGCAGTACGCCTTTTCACGCGCCGTGGTCTTGCTGGGCAGCGTGATGGGGGCGCTGCTCATTCCGGGGTGGCGGCTGGCTGTGAAGCTCCTTGCCCGGGTGCGACTCCTTCCTTTTGCGGGGACGCTGGGCAAGACGCTGCTGGCACGCAACACGGTGGTGGTGGGCGACCTGAAGTCCGGCGAACGGCTTATCAAGAGGCTCAACTCGAATCCGGACAGCGGTTACAACGTGACCGGGCTGCTGAGCACCAACGGCGAACATTTGGGGGAGGTGCGTGCCGGCGTGGAGGTGGTGGGGACCGTCGCGGAGCTGAATTCGTTCATACGCGAGAACAACGTCCAGGAGGTCATTTTTGCCACCGAGCAGGTACCGTACAACCAGATTCTGCGGATCATCGCGGGGGCAGCCGACCAGAGGGTGAATTTCAAGCTCATGCCCAGCAATCTCGATGTGATCATCGGCAAGGCCTCCATCGACCGCATCGACGACGTGCCGTTGCTGGAGATCGATTACAAACTGCACCGTCGACCGTACCGGGCGGTCAAGCGCGCATTTGACCTGTTGATTGCCACAATTGTCTTGATTTTGAGCACGCCGTTCCTTTTATTTAGATACCTGTGCCGGACGCCGATGGAGGCCAGGGTGGTACAGGGCGTACACGGTCGGGAGGTCCGGCTTCGACGCTTCAGGGGAGGTGGTTTGCTGAACCGCGTTCCCTATCTGGTGCAAGTCATCCGGGGTGGTGTGAGCCTGGTGGGCACCGAGCTGCGCGAAGTCCGGGCCGAGAAGGCCACCGCGGTTGACCTGAAGCCCGGCTTGACCGGGCTGGTGCAGGTGAATCGACACCGGAACCTGACGCAGGAAGATAAGGAGCGGTACCATTTGTACTATTTGAAGAACTACTCGCCGCTTCTGGATTTGGAGATTTTGTTCAAAGCATTGTTCAGGCTTTAAGGGAATCATGGCTGAGTTTGTGCTGGAATTTGAGAAACCCATCGTCGAGTTAGAGAAGCGAATACGGGAAATGAAGGAGTATTCGCAGAGCGAGCAGGTTGAGATCGCCGAGGAGATCGAGCGGCTGGAGCAGAAAGCCGAGAAGTTGCGGAGGGAAATCTACTCCAAGCTCAACCGCTGGCAGCGGGTGCAACTGGCCCGACACCCGCAGCGCCCATACACGCTTGATTACATCGAACGCATGACGAGCCGTTTTTTCGAGCTGCATGGCGACAGGGCGTTTGGGGACGACCCGGCCATCGTCGGCGGAATCGGCTTTCTGGACGGCGAAAAGGTTGTCTTCGTCGGGCATCAGAAGGGACGGACGACCAAGGAAAAGTTGCACCGAAACTTTGGCATGCCCCATCCCGAGGGTTACCGCAAGGCCCTCCGCATCATGCGTTTCGGGGCGAAGTTCAACCGTCCGGTTGTCTGCCTCATCGACACACCCGGTGCTTTTCCCGGGATCGGCGCGGAAGAGCGGGGGCAGGCGGAGGCCATCGCCCGCAACCTGTTCGAGATGTCCCGACTGCCCGTACCTATCGTGGTGGTGATCATCGGCGAGGGGGCATCGGGCGGTGCGCTGGGAATAGGCATAGGCGACCGGGTGTTGATGCTGGAGAATACCTGGTATTCGGTCATCTCTCCCGAGGGGTGCGCCGCCATCCTTTGGCGGGACAGCACCA
>CAYQOI010000003.1:20101-22177 GCA_964419085.1 uncultured Cytophagia bacterium
GCGGCAAAGATCGTGAAGCAAGCTATTTTGAAAGAATTGCGGGAGTTGAAAAAGATTCCCGCGGAAAAGCTCATCGAGTCCCGCCTGGAAAAATATGCCGGGATGGGTTTTTTCGATGAGCCCGCAAAGTGAGGAGCGTTTTTCGATGCTGGACAAGGAACTGCTGGACATTTTGGCCTGCCCGAAGTGCAAAGGGGAGCTTGAATACGATAAAGAAAACCAGAAACTGATCTGTCACAAATGTCGGCTCAAATACGACATTAAAGATGACATACCGATTATGCTCATCGATGAGGCGGAGAAGTTTTAGCCAGAGCAATTCCACTCTGAAGCCGCATTAGCACGCGTTCAACGCGTATTTCCCGAATCCAGTTGTTCAATCACCACAGCAGGATTTGAACACAGCCGCACTGTCGGCTTGTGGAGATAAGCAACCTTAAGGAGGATGTTTGATGTCCAAACAGCTCATTTCAGAATACCCGCGCACATCGAGCCTGAATGGGGATGTCGACGCGGAGGAAACACAGGAGTGGCTCGAGGCCCTCAACGATGTCATCGAAATCAAAGGGCCCGAGCGAACGGTGTTCTTGCTCAAGAAGTTGGTGGAAAAAGGCCAGCGACACGGCATCCGATTGCCGTTCACCGCGAATACGCCCTATGTCAACACCATCCCGGTGGAGAAGCAGCCGCGCTTTCCCGGCGACCGCGCCATCGAGCGCCGCATCAAAAGCATCATTCGCTGGAACGCCATGGCCATGGTGGTGCGGGCCAACATGAAATACCCCGGAATCGGCGGGCATATTTCCACTTATGCCTCCGCGGCCACGCTCTACGAGGTGGGGTTCAATCATTTCTTTCGCGGCCGCGGTGACAATTTCGACGGCGACATCATCTTCTTTCAGGGGCACGCCTCGCCGGGTATCTACGCCCGGGCGTTTCTGGAAGGTCGTCTGAGCGAACAGCAGTTGGAGAATTTCCGCCGCGAGCTGGCCGAAGGCGGCGGCCTCTCCTCTTACCCCCACCCCTGGCTCATGCCCGATTTCTGGGAGTTTCCGACGGTTTCCATGGGCCTGTCGCCCATCACCGCCATCTACCAGGCGCGCTTCAACCGCTACCTGCAGGACCGCGGGATCAAGGAGACCGAAGGCAGACATGTCTGGGCGTTCCTGGGAGACGGCGAGACCGACGAACCTGAGACACTGGGCGCGATTACGCTGGCGGCGCGGGAACAACTGGACAATCTCATCTTCGTGGTCAACTGCAATCTGCAGCGCCTGGATGGGCCGGTGCGGGGGAACGGTAAGATAATTCAGGAACTCGAAACCATTTTTCGCGGGGCGGGCTGGAATGTGATCAAGGTAATCTGGGGCGACGATTGGGACAAACTGCTGGCTCAGGACACGAAGGGGTTGCTGGTGCAGCGCATGAACGAATGCGTCGACGGGCAGTACCAAAAATACACGGTGGAGTCCGGCGACTACATCCGGCGTGACTTCTTCGGCAAGTATCCCGAATTGCTGAAGATGGTGGAAAACTACACCGACCACCAGCTTCAAAAGCTGCGCCGTGGCGGCCACGACCCGGAGAAGGTCTACGCCGCGTACAAAGCGGCCGTGGAACACAAAGGCCAGCCCACCGTGATTCTGGCCAAAACCATCAAGGGGTACGGTCTGGGCGAGGCCGGCGAAGGCAAGAACATCACCCATCAGCAAAAGAAACTCAACGAAGAGGAGATGAAACAGTTCCGCGACCGTTTCGAAATCCCCATCCCGGATTCGAAGATCCAATCCGCGCCCTTTTACCGGCCCCCGGAGGACAGCGAAGAGATCCAGTACTTGCTGGAGCGCCGCCGGGCGCTGGGGGGCTTCGTACCCGCCCGCAAGGTCTACTCGGTACCCATGGAGGTCCCCGACCGCGAGCTTTTTCAGGAGTTCTTCGCCGGCTCCGACCGTGCGGTTTCCACCACCATGGCTTTTGTGCGCATGCTCACGCAGTTGCTAAAACATCCGACGCTGGGCAAACGCATCGTTCCCATCGTGCCCGACGAGGCGAGGACCTTTGGCATGGAGGCGCTGT
>CAYQOI010000004.1:0-16804 GCA_964419085.1 uncultured Cytophagia bacterium
CATCCCACGTCCAACGCGTCCGGTAAAAAATATGCGCCCGGGGCCTGAGCAGAAGCGAAGCACGCCGAAGCGTAACCCGTTGTTATTTGTCTGCGTACGGCAACGCGAGGTCAAAAACACGAAAGAAGGAAATATTTTCAGAAAAAGTCGCAAACGTCCAGCGAACGGGAAACGGTGGGTAAAAATTGGCTATTTTTCAACCACTGGTTTGTTTTGAATCACTCCGCACGTGCGTGCGATCTCTTTTTTGATCTCCTCCAGGGAGTAGAGATCCTCGTTGCGGACCAGACCCTTGCGTTTCAACGCCTGCACCACCCGCTGCGTGCGGGGTGGCGTCAAATCCAGTTGCGCCATCAACCTGTGATCCTGCAGCAGTTTTGCACGAGGCCCGTCGAAGCGGATCCGGCCGGCCTGCAGCACGACGATCCTTTCCACCAGAGCGGCCACCAGTTCCAGATCGTGGGAGATCAAGACGATGGACTTGCCCTGGGCGTGGAGTTTGCGCAAAATTTGGACGACGGAAAGCAAGCCGTTGTGGTCCAGGCCCGCGGTGGGTTCGTCTAAAACCAGGAGCTCCGGCTGCATCGCGAGCACCCCGGCGATAGCCGCGCGGCGCTTTTCTCCCTCGCTGAGGGTAAACGGGCTCCGGTCTTTGAATCGTTCGAAATCCAGCTCCACATCCGCGAATGCCGAGACCACCCGGGCGTGCACTTCCTCCTGGCTCAACCCGAGATTGCGCGGACCAAACGCAACGTCGGCGTAGAGCGTTTCCTCAAAAAGCTGGGCCTCCGGAAACTGAAACACCAGCCCGATCCTGCGCCGCGCTTCCGCGAAGCTGAGCTCCTCGCCCAGCTCTTTACCGTCCACCAACACGCGGCCCCGGTCCGGCCGCAGCAGTCCGGTGAGGTGCTGCATCAGCGTGGTCTTGCCCGAACCCGACGCGCCGACGAGCGCCAGAAACTCTCCCTCGTCCACCCGCAGGTCGATGGCTTGCAGGACGTCTTCGGGCGACGCGCCGACGCCCTTGTACCGGAACCAGAGATCGCTGACTTCCAGGCGCACGGTCAGCTTTCCTTCCCGGTCTCGACGTGGGCGCCCAGCGCGTACTCCAGCTTGAGGTCGTCCCCGCGCATTTTGTGCAAGCGGGCCAGTCTTTCCGCCTCCCGACCCGCGAAGTGGTCGGTCATGCCTGCAATGTAGTCACAGATGGTGCGAAGGAAAAGCGGGGACTGCTGCAAGTTCCCCGGGGACTTCTGGTCCGGCCCGCCGGCACCTCCGGGCAGCACCCTGGCCCGGACGTAATCGGGGAGCATCTCCGGGAAGCGAAAATAGGTAAGAAAAAGCCTGGAAATGAGTTTTCTCCCCAGGTCATCGGACCACTGAACGTGCGAGAGATCGATGATCCGCTTGTAGATGAACTTGTTCAGCTCTTTTTGCAGCGGGTCCATCTCGCGACTGAAGCGCACGATCTCCTCGTCGAAATCAGAGAGCCGTTTTTTACGTGCGGCAAACCGGCTCAGATTCTCCAGCGTCGTCCCCGCCACATCATCCACCAGCGCGTTGATGAGTCCCCGAATGAGCAGGCTGCGATAGAGGCCTTTGTCGCTCTCCAGCAGGCCGGCGATCCCCAGGCTTTTTTCCACGCGCTGCACGATGCGCAGCTCCCGCACTTCTTTCACATCCACCAGGCCGGCCCGGATGCCGTCCTCGAGGTCGTGGGTGCGCTGGGCGATTTCATCGCAGACGGCCACCACCTGCGCCTCGAGCGTGGAAGCCGCGTCGCACTCGAAGTTCAAGCCCTGGTACTGGAAATCGGGAAAATCGAACTCGCCCCGTCTCAGGCGGGTGTGCTTGAGGATGCCCTCTCGCACGGCCGCGGTGAGATTGAGGCCTTTGAACGCGTATTTCATTTCCAGCTCATCGACCACGCGCACGCTCTGGTAGTTGTGCTTGAAGCCGCCCAAGCGCTGCCCTGGGGTTTGTCCCGGGAGCGTCGTCTTGCCGCTCATGATCTCGTTGAGCACCACTTCGCCCAGGTGGCCAAACGGCGTGTGGCCGAGATCGTGACCCAGGGCGATGGCCTCCACCAGATCTTCGTTCAGCCCAAGGGCGCGAGCCATGGTGCGGGAAAGCTGCGAGACTTCCAGGGTGTGCGTGATGCGGGTGCGGTAGTGGTCGCTTTCGGTAGTCAGAAAGACCTGGCGCTTGTGTTTCAGGCGGCGAAACGCGCGGGAGTGAATGATGCGATCGCGGTCGCGCTGAAACGCGGTGCGATAGGGGTGTTCGGGTTCTTCGTGGCGCCGCGTGGCATGCGCGCCACGGCTCAGGCTGGCGTAGGGTGCCAGCGTTTTCTCCTCAATCGACTCCAGTTCAACCCTGGAGCGCATGGTGAAGCGTGGCTTGTCGAGCAATTGTTTCGTCCTGCTGTGGAATCCTCTGAATTATTTCAACAATTCAATTTAACTGAAATCTTTTGCATGAGTTCAAAAAAGAGGCGAAGGTTGGGTAAGGGGCCGCGGGAGAAACGGCCGAGACCAGCGTTCACCCATCAGTGGTTGCGTTTCTCCTCGAAGACCTGCGCGGTGAAGGTCATGATCTCCACTTCGGGCTCGGTCCAGGCGTCTTTCTCCAGCCCGGCCTTGAGGCAGGCATTCTCCAGGAACGTCTTGCGATTCCATCTGTTCTTGGACGCCACCTGGGGAAGCAGCACGCCCTGTGCCCGGCCCTTTTTGATCAAAAGACCGTCTCGCCGCACCTTGATCTTTTTGACCGAGGAGACTCGCTTCAGCGGGGCAAGCACCGAGATTTCGATGGAGACCTGGGGAAGTTCATCGGGACTCAGCGGCGGAAACCGCGGGTCCTGAAATGCGGCCGCCGCGGCGATCTCTCCCACCGTTTCCACCAGCGGCCGGTCAGCGTTGAGCATGCCGATGCAGCCCCGCAGGTGGTGGTCCACTTTCAAGGTGACGAACACCCCGCGATGTTCCCGCAGCCGCGGCGAATCGGTCTCCACCACCGGGATGGGTTCGCCGCGCAGCCTGGCCTCGATGGCCTCCCGCGCCAACTTCAAGAGTGTTTGCTGGTCTTCTTTGGAAAGGGAATCGGCCCGCCGTTTCCCGAACAAGGCTCATCACCTCCGAAACGCGAAGTTCATTTTCGAGGAAGCAACCTGGTCAGCACGACTTGTACATCGCGGCGGAGACATAGCCCACCACCGCGGAGTGGTCGCCGGTTGCATCACCCGAATTTCTGTAAAGCAGTGCGTCGACCTTGTCTGCACCCAGCTTCTTGCCGGCGATCATTGCGGCTGCGATGGCCCCACCACCGCAAGCCTGGATTTCGCCCTGCTGGAGTGCCTGGAGAAAACGCAAGGCATCAAAAGATTCCAGCAACTCAATGGTATGACTATCGATGGCGACAGCCTCGTCGTAGCGATGATAATGTGACAGGTCTGAGCTGGCAATGATCAGAGAAGGGATGTCTCGCAAGACAGCGGCCAAAGCCTCTCCCAACATCTGGCAGGTTTCGGCGCTCTGCTCTCCCAGCACGATGGGAAGGATGGGCACACCGGGGAGAACCTTGTGCAGAAACGGCAGTTGCACCTCCAGCGCGTGCTCCTTGACGTGACCGGCCCAGGATGACCGAATCGCAGCATCTTGCTCCAGAAGCGCCTCCGCCAGCTCGGACGCCACCTTGACCAACCCGAGCGGTGTCTCATATCCGCGGCCGGTAAAGACACTCACGCCGGGAAACCAATCTCTGTGACTCGGGGAAAGAACCGCCGCCACCGAGTAGTCGCGCTCCAACAACAACTTGTATCCCGCAGCCGCCACGGGCCCCGAATACATGTAGCCCGCATGCGGACAAACCAGGGCCTTGATCTCTCCGTTCACCGCCGGAGAATCGGCCTCTCGAAGCAGCCGCTCCACCTCCCGATCCAGGGTCTCCGGCTCGCCGGGGTAAAACATGTCCGCGACCGCGGGAGGACGAACGTCCTCTTTGTTTACAACGCGCATGACAACCTCGGTTGTGATCTCCGCGCGATTCTTTCATTCAATTTAAAAATAATATCACCTAAGTCAAGAAAAATTTAAGGATTCGTCCAGGTTGAAACCGGGCGACTGGATGCGGAAAAACCCCGGTCTTACGACCCGGGCTGCGTAAGATAGTCGAGGATCGCAGGCGTGATTTGTTCGATTCTCGCCACCGCATTTGCCACCCGTTCGCGGCCCGCACCCCAGAGCATGGTCGGGACGGCATTTCGCGTATGGGTGGAAACGCTGAGGTCCTCGAAGTTGCCGTGGTCGCTGGTGAGAAGAAGCAGATTGCGGTCGCGGTCAAATCGCAACAGAATCCGGTCCAGAAACCGGGTGAGGGCCTCCAGCAGCATGCCGGCTTCCGCGAAATCCTGGCTGTGGCCCACCACGTCGGTGAGGAAATACTCGAACAGGCAAAAATCCACGGTCTCCACCAGCCGGCACAAAATCTCAGCGGCTTCCTCCGGGGTTCGGAGAGGGACCCGGTGGCCCAAAGTCGTGAGAAATCGGTTGGTCAGGTCGTGCGAAATTGCGGTGCCCTGCCAAAGGTGCGGTCGCAGAAAGCGAAACGGAAAGGAGGAAACCTTGACCGACCAGGTCGTGGCGGAAAGCCGGCCGTCGGGCCGGCGCAAGTACTCGGGGGTAAAGGCGTTGGCGAAGGTGCCGGTGAGCCCGGCTTTCTGCAGTTTCAGGAACACGCTGTGGGCCTGCAGGATTTTCCGCAACGTTGGCGAAGGAAAGCCGGAGCGGTGGTGCCCCAGGGCCTGCGCTGCGTTGACGCCGGTGAGCAGCGCGGTTTGCCCGGTCGCGCTTTGCGGCAGGCCGGGAACGTCCATGGCGACATCGGTGCTCACCAGCAAGCCGTCACCCGGAAGGGTGTCCGCGGGCGAGTCTTTGAAATGCGAAAAAATCGGGTGCGGGAAGCGAGCGAAAGGATTCCTATCGGGATCGTTTTCACCGATGCCGATGCCATCGATGAAAATCATCAAAACGGACATGGCGGTGAACCTCAGCGGGGCAGCTCTTCCGGCGGCGCTTGCTCCACGAGCTCCCGTTCGGCCACCGCGTCCGCAAAATGCAGATTCTCGCGCCAGAAATAGCCCAGCCCGATAAGCGTGAACGGGATGGTGTTCAACGCGTGGCTCACCACCGCAAAGCTCAGGGCTTCACTCTGCGGCACGTGGTAAAACGCCAGGCTGGTCATGCAAAACCAGTGGTACGTCCCCACAAAACCGGGGGAAGCCGGAATCATGATCCCGATGCTGACCGTGGCCAAAACCACCAGGCTGGCGGTGAGGTTGAGCGCATAGTTTTGGGGGAAATCGAACGCGTAGAAGGAGAGGTAGACCACCATCACGTACAGGAACCAGACGCCCAGGGAGAGCAAGACGATCTTGCCGTAGTGCTCGGTCTTCTTCAACACCACAAAGCCCTGCAAAAACGAATGTGCGGTTTTCTGCACCCCGGCGAAGAGCCGGGCGGGTAGGATCTTCTCGAAGAAGGCCAGGGTCGCCTCGGTCTTTTCCATCAACAACACCATCACCACGATCGCGGTGACGGTGAGGGCGAAAATGATGTAGCCCCAATTCTTGATGTTCTGCGGCAGCGGATAAACCAGCACGGCGATGGCCAGGATCACCAGCAGCGACAGCAGGTCCACTACGCGCTCCACCAGCACCGTCGCAAACGCGGAAGTTTTGGACAGATTCTGGGATTTCCCCAGCGCGTAGGCGCGCAGAAACTCCCCCATGCGCAGCGGTAACAGATTATTTCCCGCGTACCCGATCATCAGCGCGGAAAACAGCGGGTGGCTTCTCACCGGCTTGATGGGCGCCAAAAAGTAGTGGTGGCGGACAGCGCGCAGCCAGTGGCTGGTAAGCATGGCGAAAAACACCGGAACCAGCCAAAGATAGTTGGCGCTGCGCATCGCGGCCAGCATCTCCCCAAAATCGACGTTTCGGAATGCCAGATAGACAAAGATAATGCTGATGAGGACACCCAGGATAGCCTTGAGCTTCAATTTCGTCTCCGGCTCCTAAACATTGAAACGAAACGTGATCACGTCTCCGTCTTTCACGAGATACTCTTTGCCCTCCAGGCGCAGCACCCCCTGCTCTTTGCAGCGATGCAGGGAACCCAGGCGACTCAGGGTGTCGAAATCCACCACCTCTGCGCGAATGAATCCCCGCTCCATGTCCGAATGAATCGCGCCCGCGGCTTCTCGCGCCCGAGTGCCTTCCCGAATGGTCCACGCCCGCACGTCTTTCTCTCCCGCGGTGAAGAATGAAATGAGCCCCAGGAGTTTGTACGAGTTTCGAATCATCACCGCAAGCGCCGGCTCCTTGATGCCCATCTCCTGCTGGAAGGTTTCCCGGTCTTCCTCCGGGAGCTGTGCGATTTCCATCTCCAGATGCGCAGAGAGCGCCAGCAACACCTTGTTCTGCCCTTCGCCCAGATCCGCGTACTCGGCAACCAGATCCGCCTCCCGGCCCAGGTCGCTCTCGCCGATATTCAACACCAGGAGGATAGGCTTCAGGGTCAAAAACTGAAACCCGCGCAGCGCCTTGCGTTCCTCGTCGCTGAGGGCTACCTCGCGCAGCGGGGTTTCGTTCTCCAGCGCGGCAAAGCAGGTCTTGAGCAGCTCCAGTTCGTGGCGTTTCTCCTCGCTCTTGAGCTTCTTGACCTCGGCTTCCAGGCGCTGAATGCGATTGTCCAGAATGCTCATGTCGGAAAGGAAAAACTCGTCTTCGATGATGCGCCAGTCCCGCCGGGGATCGAGAGAGCCCTCCGGATGCGGGACCAAATCGCTCTGGAAATTGCGCAACACGCACAACAGCGCGTCCACGTTGCGCAGATTCGCCAGAAACTGTTCGTGAAATCCCTTGCGCTGGCTGGCCCCCTTGCCGAGACCAGCGACATCGAGATATTCGATGGTCGCGGGCGTCTTCTTTGCGGTGGGATAAAGCTCGTGCAGCCGGTCCAGTCTTTTGTCCGGCACCTTGACGATGCTCAAATGTGCCTCACGGCGACCGCCAGTCGGTTCAAGCCCGGCGGAGCTGTGTGTCAGCGCGTTGAACAGCGTGGTCTTTCCGGCCTGCTCCAACCCGATGATTCCGATTCGCATGCTTCCCCGGCTCTGATGTAAGTCCCGTGCTCTGTGAGGTGCTACTTTTCCTCGATGTCCACGCGCTGGATGAGGTCGCCGGCCCGGATCTGCTGCACAACATCGAAGCCCTGGATCACCTTGCCGAAAACCGAATAGTTGCCGTCGAGAAACGGCGTGGGCTTCAACGTGATGTAAAACTGGCTACCGCTGGACCGTTTTTCCGGGTTGACCTGATCGGGTCGCCGCGCCATAGCCAACGCGCCGCTGACGTGGGGCAGCCCGATCTCCGCGGGGATGGTGTAGCCCGGGCCGCCGGTGCCGGTGCCAAGAGGATCGCCGCCCTGGATCACAAACCCCGGTTCGTAGCGGTGGAAAGTGAGCCCGTCGAAAAATCCCTGCCGGGCGAGAAAGACGAAATTGTTGGTGTGCTCCGGCGCGTAAAACGCGTCCAGCTCAGCCACGATATCCCCCTTTGAAGTGTGGATGGTCGCCACGTACTTTTTCGACTTATCGATAACCATGGGCGGCGGGCTGGTGTAGTAGTTGAAGCGGTCTTGCGGCGCGATACCGGCCAGGGGTCGCTCGCCATTCGCGGCCACATTCTCCGACTGGGCCGGTTGCTTGTCGCCTGTCTCCTGCTTCTCTTCCTTTTTCCCGCTACAGGACAGCAGGGAAAAAGCAACGAGCACCAGGGTAACCAGAAAGAATCGTTTCATCGGGTTCGCTCCTTATTTTCACATTCGAAAAACAACTCCTCCGAAAGCCAAGGCGCAATTTAGCCAACCGCGACGTCGGAATCAAGTAGATTCTGCTTGAAAATCCGGACAGACAAATCGCTTGCAAAAACTGCTAAAGCTGATTATATTACCCGGCGCGTTTTCGACACGGGTTCGAAACGCCTCGAGCAGCGACTTCGGAGTCGGACCGCCGGATGGCTCACACATCCATTCCCGGTGCGGCTCTATCTTTACATCTCCAAAGAAAGTGGAGGGAAACGATGACTTTCGTATCTGAGCTGGAACCAAAAGCACTCTGGCAACATTTCGACAAGATCTTGACCATCCCGCGCGGCTCAAAAAATGAGCAGCAGATGGGGCAGTACATCATCAGCGTGGCGGAAAAGCACGGCCTGAGCTACAAACAGGACGAGGTGGGAAACATCGTGGTGAGCAAGCCCGGCACCCCCGGCCATGAGTCCGCGCCCATCACCATCTTGCAATCGCACCTGGACATGGTCACCGAAAAAAATGCGGACGTGGAACACGATTTCACCAAAGACCCCATCAAGCCGCGGCGTGAAGGGGACTACCTCTATGCCACCGGCACCACGCTGGGCTCCGACAACGGCATCGGCGTGGCGGCCGCGCTGGCGCTCATGGAAGCCACCGACATCGAGCACGGCCCGCTGGAGCTTCTGTTTACCGTGGATGAAGAAACCGGTCTCACCGGCGCCGGGAGCCTGCGCAGCGATTTCCTGCAGGGCAGGCGGCTCATCAACCTGGACACCGAGGAAGAGGGGTCGCTGTACGTGGGGTGTGCCGGCGGAGCAGGCATCAATTTGACCCTGAAACTGAAGCACACCGCCGCGCCGGCAAACGCACGCGCGCTGGAGGTCAAGCTGCACGGCCTGCGCGGGGGGCACTCCGGCGTGGACATCCATCTGCAGCGGGGCAACGCGATCAAGCTGCTGGCCAGAGCCTTGACCCACGTCGCGAAAAGCACCGCTTTCCATCTCGCCAGTGTGGTGGGGGGCAACATGCACAACGCGATCCCGCGCGAAGCCTTCGCGATCGTGGTGGTGCCTGAGGCTGCGCGCGCCGGGTTCGAGGACGCGCTGCAGACAGAGTTCAGCGCGATTCAGGCGGAGTTCAAGCCCGCAGACCCGGAAATGCAGCTTTCGATTTCGGAAACGCAAGCGGATCGAGTTTTCGACGAGGAAACCCAAACCAAGGTTCTGAATCTGCTGAACGCGCTGCCGCACGGCGTGATGTCCATGAGCTACGACATTCCGGACCTGGTGGAGACCAGCTCGAACCTGGCCACCGTAAAAACCGAAGATGACCAGATGGTGATCCACGTGAGCAACCGCAGTTCGGTGGCTTCTGCAATCCAGGCCATTCAGGAGCGGGTGGCCAGCATGGGCGTCCTGGCCGGTGCGGAGGTCGAGGAGCTGGAGGGCTACCCCGGCTGGAAGCCGAACATGGACTCCCATGTGCTCAAGGTGGCAAAAGAGGTACACAAAGACGTCCTCGGCAAGGAGCCCGAAATCAAGGCCGTGCACGCCGGGCTGGAGTGCGGCATCATCGGCGAGAAATTCCCGGGCATGGATATGGTCTCGCTGGGCCCGCAGATCGAGTTTCCCCACTCGCCCGACGAGCGTGTGCGCATCGGTTCGGTGGCCGATTTCTACAAGCTGCTGCAGGGCATCCTGGCAAGATTGGCACAGGACAAGTAATCCGACAACGGGAGCCGGGGCCGCGCCGCGACTACCGCCAGAGTCGTGCACGGCCCTGTCCCGTCTATTCCCCAGCGCCACGCACCTTCTTTCCTCTCTGTTCCCTGATGTTCTCCTGCGCGAAAACGAAGTTAAAATATTGAAATATTGCGAGAAACAAGGAGTTTCTGCTTGCCAATTCCACCTTATTTTTGTTATATTTCAACCGGGTGAACGATTTCGAACGTGCCTGGGGAGTGCACGCTTTGCTATGCCAAGAACAAACAGGGGACGCCCTGAGAACGCCCAGCGCGAGTTTTGACCATGGAAGGGGAAGAAATCGGCTGCTTCGGAGATTTGGCGAATCTTTTCTGCACCAACGACTCCTCGAGTCTGCTGACACGAACTTCCTGAGATCGCATCTGACCCTCGATCGGTTGACCAAATGAACACGCGACGCGAAAACATCGGAGGGGGCAGGGCCGCGTCCCGCACGCAACGCGAACGGGTGTGCCTCTACGCCGGAACCCTCCTTCTCCCTGCCCTTCTTTTCATCTCTTCCTCGGGCTGCTGGTCCGGAAGTCTGCGGAACCACGCGCAGCACACCGACCTGACTCTGCTCAGCATCGAGGAATTGATGGATGTGCAATACATCACCATCGCGAAAAAACCCCAAAAGCTGTTCGAGACGCCCGCGGCCGCGCATGTCCTGACCGCAGAAGACGTGGAACGCGCCGGCGCCACGAACGTGCCGGATGCCTTGCGAATGATCCCGGGACTGCAGGTGGCCCAGCATAACGCCAATAGCTGGGCGGTGACGGTTCGCGGATTCAGCGGGCTTTCCCGCGGCATCAGCGGCCAGTTTGCCAACAAGCTCCTGGTTCTCAACGACGGCCGCAGCGTCTACACCCCGTTGTTCTCCGGCGTGTTGTGGGAAACCCAGGATGTGCTGCTGGAAGACATCGAACGGGTGGAGGTGATCCGCGGACCGGGCGCGGCGCTCTGGGGAGCCAACGCGGTCAATGGGGTCATCAACATCATCTCCAAACACGCGGAGGACACACAGGGCGCGCATCTCACCGTGGGAAGCGGCAACGAGCAGCGCGCGTTCGGACGCCTCAGGTACGGCGGCATGCTCAACGATTTCAGCTACTATCGGTTCTACGGCAGCTTTCTGTCCAATGACAATTCCGTGGACAAAAAGGGCGATCCCGTGCATGACGGCTGGCACGTCTTCCGCAGCGGCTTCCGGTTGGACTCCCAGCCGAACCGGAACACGTCTTTGACGCTGCAAGGCGATCTGTACGACGGCCGCGTGGACCAAACCTACGACATCATCACCGCGCCGCAAGCGCCTTACCGGGAAAATCTCGATTTCACCAATCGCGTCAGCGGCGGCAATCTGTTGGGGCGGTGGACCCAACGCCTGGCCAGGGATTCGGAGCTTTCCCTGCAACTGTACTACGACCGCATCAACCGAAAGGAGGCGGTGGTCAGAGGCAACATCAACACCTTCGACCTGGATCTCCAGCACTTTTTCCGCCTCGGCACGCGCAACGAAATCATCTGGGGCGCGGGTTACCGGCTCATCCACGACCACTTCGATTCAACCTTCAGCTTTTCGCTGCGGCCCGGAAGTCGCAGTTTCGATGTGATCAACGCGTTTGTGCAGGACGAAGTGACGGTGGTTCCGGAGCGCTTGCGCCTGACCCTTGGCTCCAAATTCGAGCACAACGACTTCACCCAATTCGAGATCCAGCCCAACGCCCGCTTGCTCTGGACTGCGGCGGAGGGACACGCGGTGTGGGCCGCGGTTTCGCGTGCGGTGCGCACCCCTTCGCGCGGGGAAAACGACGCGCGCATCGTGCTCCAGGCCGCGGACGAGGACCCCATCCCGAATTTGATCGTGGAATATGGAAACCGCAACTTGAAGTCGGAAACGCTGCTGGCGGTGGAGTTCGGTTACCGATTCCGGCCACATCCCGACTTCTCAGTGGATCTGGCGACATTTTACAACCGGTACGACAACCTGCAGACCGACGAAGACGAGGGTGCGGTACTCGATTCCAGCGGCGGCACCGTGAAATTCTTGTTGCCGTTGCGTCGGGCCAACAACATGAGCGGCCGGACGTTCGGTTTCGAGTTGACTTCTGACTGGCAACCGGCCCCCCGGATCCGCTTCAAAGCGGCGTACGCATTTTTCAAGATGCACCTCGATCTGGAAAACGGCGGCCGGGACGTGTTTGCAAAAGGTCAGGCGGGCCAGAGCCCCAGACACCAGCTTTTTGTGCAGCCCATCTTCGAGTTGAACCAACGTACGGAGCTAGACCTGTCCGCCAGATTCGTAGACGAGCTCTCCAGCCTGGGAATTCCGAGCTATTTCACGCTGGACTTCCGTGTGGCGTGGCGAGCTCAACCGGGCGTGGTCTTCAGTCTTATCGGGCGCAATCTCCTGGACGCGCATCATCCGGAAAACAGCGAAATACTCAGCACAGAAGATCCCAGGATCAAAAGTGGCACCCGGTCCGGGGAGATTCAGCGCAGTCTTTTAGTGAAAACAAGTATCGAGTTTTAGGTTTGTCTTTCAGCCAGGGACTCGGCGACACCGCTGCCGGCTGATCAACATCGCCCACAAGAGGCAGCACTGATGAAAAAGATGTTTATTCTGGTCCTACTGCTCGCGTTCTGGCATCCCGGCACCGACCGGGCGCAGGATGGCCAGATCACCGAATACAGACTGAAGGCTGCCTTCTTGTATCATTTCGCGAAATTCGTCACCTGGCCGGCCTCGGCATTCGCGGACTCCACCGAGCCCATCATCATCGGGGTCATCGGCCGAGACCCATTTGGACGCGACCTGGAAAAGACCGTGGCGGGCAAAACAGTACGAGGCAGAAGGTTTGTGGTCAAACGCTTCCGGCACATCGATGATCTGGAGTTTTGTCATATTCTCTTCATCACTCCGTCCGAACGAAAGCACGTGGGTGAGATTCTGCGAAGAATAGACTCAAAGAGCGTGCTCACGGTGGGCGACACCCGGTCGTTTGCCACGCAGGGGGTGATCATCAACCTCTTTTCGGAAAACTACAAGATTCGGTTTGACATCAACGCGGCGGCGGCAAAGGAAGCGGGATTGCGGATCAGTTCGAGATTGTTGAGACTGGCAAAGCGGGTCCAGATGTGAAACGCGAGGTATTCGGCATGAAGCACGTGAAGAACCTGACCATCAACAAGAAGCTTACCTTGATCATCATGCTCAGCGGTGGCAGCGCGCTTTTGCTGGCGTGTCTGGCCTTTGTGCTTTATGACTCCATCAACTTCAAGTATGACATGGTCCAGGACCTGCAGATGCTGGCCGACATGATCGGGACCAACAGCGCGGCCGCGCTCACCTTCGGCGACGCCGACGACGCCCATGAGATTCTCCAGGCCCTCAGAGCCAACCCGCACATCGTCGAAGGCTGTATCTACGACATCGATGGCTCGGTCTTCTGCACCTACCATGCGGGCTCCGAAACGCCCGTATTCGAACCGCTCAAGAGTCTGGCGGCCGGGTACGAATTCAAGGACGGCTACCTGGACCTCTACCGGGAGATCATCTTCGACAACACCCGGCTGGGCATGGTGTTCCTCCGTTCCGACATGCAGGCCTATTCCGACCGGGTCTTCAAATACATCATGATGATCGGCGGTATCCTGCTGCTCTCCTCCCTGGTCGCGTTTCTGATGGCCGCGAGGCTGCGCGGCTTGATCACCGGTCCGATCCTGAACTTGGCGAGAATGGCGAAAATCGTCTCCGATGAACAGGACTTCTCGGTCCGCGCCGAGAAGCAAACGCAGGACGAACTGGGATTTCTCACCGAACGCTTCAACGACATGCTGGAGCAGATTCAGGATCGCGAAGAAGCGTTGAAGGCGGCGCGCGACAAACTGGAGCTGCAGGCCAAAAAGTTGCGCAAGGAGTTGGCTCGCCGCAAGAGACTGCAAGCCGAGCTGGCCCGGGCGCAGCGTCTGGAGTCCGCCGGCCGCATCGCCGGACAGATCGCGCACGATTTCAACAACCTCCTGGGACCGCTGGCCGCGTACCCCACGCTCATTCGGGAAGAGCTGCCCCCCGGCCATCCGGTGCTGGAGATGGTCGAGGAAATGCAGCACTCCGCCAACAAGATCGCGGAAATCAACCAGCAACTGCTGGCGCTGGGTCGACGCGGGCACTACACCATGGAGCGCATCGACCTCAACGAGCTGGTGGAAAAGGTCCTTGGGGGCCAACACCTGCCCCAGAAGGTTCAGGTGCGCAAAGAGCTGACCCAGCCGCTTCTCCCCATCAAGGGCGGGGCTGCGCAACTCACTCGCGCCCTGACCAATCTCATCATCAACGCCATCGAAGCCATGCACTTCGATGGGGTGCTCACCATCACCTCCAAGAACATCTACCTGGAAGAACCGCTCTGGGGGTACAAAAAAGTCAAACGGGGGGAATATGTGCTCCTGGAGATTTCCGACAACGGAGACGGCATCAAGCCGGAACATCTGAACAAGATCTTCGACCCCTTTTTCACCACCAAAACGATGGACCGGATGCGGGGTTCCGGCCTGGGCCTGAGCATCGTTCACGGCATCGTCGAAGACCACAACGGCTACATCACGGTCAAGAGCACGGTGGGCAAAGGCACGACCTTTGGCCTCTATTTTCCGGTGAGCCGGGTCAGCCAGAACGATGTGGCGGTTACCGTCGAAAAGATCTCCGGTGGGCACGAGTCCATTCTCATCGTCGACGACGACCCCATTCAGCGCAAAGTCACCAGCCAACTGCTGCGCCGCTTGGGTTACCAGATCCACTGTGTGGATAGCGGCGAACGGGCGGTGGAGTACGTCAAGCAGGAACCGCAGGACCTGGTGATCCTCGACATGGTCATGGATGGCATCGACGGCACCGAGACCTACCGCAGAATCCTCGAGTTTCAGCCCCGCCAAAAGGCCATCGTGCTCTCCGGCTACGCGATGTCCAAACGCGTGCGGGAAGCCCTCACCCTGGGCGCGGGAAGTTTCGTCTCCAAGCCCATCTCCCTGGAAGCGTTGGCCCGTGCGGTGAGAACGGTGCTGGACAAAAACGGCAATTGAGTCCCGACAGCCGGAACCCAACACGCCATTTCCGCTCTCCCCCTCTCTGACGCTGACCCGGATTGCACAGATTCTGGTTAGCTGGTCGAAAACAAACCATTCTACCCACCGCGGTTAAGCTTTCCCTCCCCCTCACAAAAAAATATCCATTTTGCGATCTTTTTAGTTGATTAAGTTACATTTTTGTGACTATTTATAATAGCTCAGCTAAAAATCTTCATACGCGTCTCGATTATCTCCTGAAACACGGCAAAACAGGCAAAAACGAAATGCACCCTTGCTGGCACGGTGTTTGCGCAAAGTCGGTTAGATTTTATCCAAATTCATTTCCCAAAGTTAACCAGGAAACATGGAGGTTACAAATATGCCCAGGCGTTTACCGTTTTTTTTCTGAAAAAGGAAAAAAATCGAGTAAACATTCCCACCCTGTCCAATGGATTTCAGGGACACGCATCTTTGGGAGAACCGGGCGTCCAACTCATCGGTACCGCTCGGGAATGCAACTATCGCTTGAACAGGGGGAATTACTGTGAAATTCTTGCACAAGTTGCTGGTCTTGTGCGCACTAACCGGTTTTGTGCCCGCGCTGGCGCACACCCAGCCCATCCGGGTCAGTCTGCCGGATTCGGCCACCGGCCGACCGGATTCACAGGTCGCCATCCCCATTGTCACAGGGGACCTCACCAACCGAGAAGTCCTGTCCTACACCGCGATCGTCGTTTTCAATAAGAATGTTCTGCGTGCTCAGGGAGCGTCCTTTGCGGGCACGCTTTCGGAACCTTTCGGCACACCTCAGGTCACGCTGTTCGACAGCGTGATCGTGGTCACCGGAACCGGTGCGACGCCACTGAGCGGCAGCGGCACACTGGTGAAGCTGAATTTTCAGGTGGTCGGGCAGCCCGGCGACACCACCGCCCTACAATTCTCAGGCTTTTTGTTTAACACCGGCGTCCCCGCGGCCGAAACCACCGACGGCTTTTTCACCGTCGTGGCCGCGCCCGAGCCTGACATCTCTGTCACCCCGAATGAATTGGACTTCGGACAAATCCTGGTGGATTCCAGCGCAACCGCATTTCTGCAGATCAAAAACAGCGGAGACACGACACTGACCGTGAATGCTACCGAGCTTTCCGGCCCGGACGCCGCCGCCTTCCGTGTCACAGGAGGCGCGGCACCGTTTGACCTCGCCGCCGGCGACAGTCAGACCGTCGAAGTAACGTTCACCCCAACCACACCCGGCGCGAAGACCGCAGTCTTGAGCGTCCGCAGCAACGACCCCGACCAGGGTGAGGTGCAGGTTCCGCTCAGCGGGACGGCCTTACCGGTGGCGGTTCCCGACATCGATGTCTCGAGCACGGCGCTGCAGTTCGGCCAGGTCCCCGTGGGGGGGATGGACATCACTTCTCTGCTCATCTCGAACGTGGGCACCGCGGTGCTGGAGGTTGACGCGGTGAGAGTGGTCGGCGACGATGCCGACCAGTTTCGGACCCAGGTGGGAGACAGCGCGTTCCAGGTCGCACCCTCTGAGAGCAAAGTCGTTTTTGTGAGCTTCCACCCCGCGTCTTTGGGGACGAAGTTCGCGAGTCTGGAAATCGTAAACAACGACCCGGACGAAGACACGGTACGCGTCGCGCTGGAAGGAGAAGGCGTCCCCGCGCTGGCACCCAGAATTGTGGTCTCCCCGGCGCAACACGACTTTGGTTTTGTCCTGGTGGGGGACAGCCTCAGCCAGACATTTCGCCTCAGCAATCCCGGCAGCGTGGCGGTGGAAGTGCAAGAAATCGATCTGACCGGCGCAGCGCCGGAGCAATTCACGCTCGCGGCGGTCTCGGTGCCGTTTATGCTGGCGGCCGGGGACAGCCAGGAAGTGACGGTCTTGTTTACGCCCACTTCTGAAGGACCGAAGAGCGCACAGCTTCGTATCCAGAGCACGGATCCAGAGAACCCTGTGCTACTCGTTCCGCTGCAAGGAACCGGTGTGACTCCGCTTACTCTATCGGCACGTGTTGTTTCACCGAGTGACCGCGCCACCGTCTGCGATGACAGCATCACCGTGGAAGTCGAGACCCGGGTTTCGGGCGCGGTACCGCCGGTCACCGTCAC
>CAYQOI010000004.1:16814-21936 GCA_964419085.1 uncultured Cytophagia bacterium
CACCGTCACCTGCGAGGTCAACGGCATTGCGATGGCGGCTCAAGACGGCAAATTCGTCGCAACCGTTCCGCTTCCTGCCGGAGAAACCACGCTGGTGGCGGCATGTTCGGCAACCGACAGTCTGGGGCGGCAGGTCACCGCTTCCGATACGGTCACAGTGACCCGGCCGGCCGCGCCCACCGTCACCTTGCAGGTCATTTCTCCCGAAGACAGCACGCAGGTGTGCGGAGACAGCGTGGACGTGGCGGTGCAAACAACCCTCTCAGGAGGCATCGGCCCGTTTTCCATCAACTGTGACATCAACGGCATTGCAGCAACCCAAACGGATTCTATCTTTCTGGCGAGAGTTCCCTTGCTCTCCCAGCGTACGGCCATCGTAGCTACCTGTACCGTGGTCGACAGTTGCGGCAACCTGGTCGTGGCGCAGGACTCGGTGACGGTTCTTCGACCCGCTGCGCCCGTCTGCACCGTCGAGATTCTTGCACCACAAGAAGGCGACTTTTTCTGCGAGGAGGACAGCATCACGGTGACCGCGGCGTTCAACGTGACCTCCGGCACGCCGCCTTTCGCGGTCGAGTGCCAGGTCAACGGCACGCCCGCGGTGCGCCAGGACTCGTTGCTCATCGCCACGATTCCATTTGCCCACCTGGTTGTGGTGGCGTGTACGGTGACAGATAGCTGCGGCAGCGTCGCGGTCTGTGCCGATTCGGTACGCGTAGAGAACGACGACATTCCCCCGTCCTGTGACTTCCAGCGCGTCGGCGACGCCATCGTGGGAACCTTTTTCGACCGGGAGACCGGCATCTTCGAAATCGTTCCGGAGAAGCTGATCAACGCGGTGCTGACCGTCGATTCCACCTTCGCGGCGGGCGACACCGCGGTCGCCTTCCGCATCGACCCCATCCGAAAGAACAAGTTCGTGGGCTTCAACATCGATCTGTTCGACGGCTGCGGCAACACCTTTCGCTGTGACCCCGTTTTCCAACATCTGCCCACGAACCCGCCGCAAGGCCCGCTGGACATCATCTTTGATGCCCGCGACAACTACCTGGAGGTCACCAATCGCGGCCTGGACGAACTTCGTTTCACCATAAACGGCTACCCGTTCCGGCTTACCGCAAACCGGTCCGCGGCTAATCCGGCAGCGAACATTTTCCCCATGCCGCGCGACGGCAAGGTCACCATCGATCTGGCCGAACATCTGCACGGTGAGGAAAACCGGTTGCGCGTGGAATACGATGGGCTGCAGGCCAGCAGCGCCGACCTGTTTCTGCTGAACGAAGTGCAACAGGTGGACTACGTTCTGGGCAAAAACGCGATTCCCCGGGCGTTCCAACTCGCACAGAACTATCCCAACCCTTTCAACCCGACGACGCGCATCCGTTTCGACATCCCGGAAGGGGCTGCGGGCGTGCAGACGACGCTGCGGGTCTACAATCTGCTCGGGCAACTGGTGCGGGAGTTGGTCAACGAAGCCAAACTACCCGGCGAATACAGCGTGGAATGGGATGGCCGCGATGCAAACGGAGTCGCGGTGTCCTCGGGCGTCTACCTCTACCGCCTGGAAGCCGGTCGCTTCAAAGTCACCAGGCGCATGCTGCTGCTGAAGTAGAGCCTTTTCAGCGAATGGCCGGTGCCAACGCGAGACGGTTCCGACCACAAAAATCGGGCTGAAGTCTTTTTTGCAAAAATAATTGCTCAAATACGCCCACAGTGGGTATAGATTTAAGAGGCGCGGGAGTCCTCCTCTACCCTCGACCGACACATCACCCAAAAAACCGCGGGGATCAAAATGGAGTTTGCAACTCGCTTCAGGAGATCGGCGGTACCCGGAATTATTTCCACCTGTCTCGCGGTCACCACGGCGGCCCTGGCGCAGAATCCCAATTCCGCGCCCACGAGCACGGGGCAGATCCTGACGGCCAGGATCGTCTCGCCCGCTGACAACACCGTGTTTTTCGACGGCCCCGCGTGTGAGGTTCCTGTGCAGGGGCTGGCGACCTTGAGCTCCCTCCCGACCACAAGCATCAACGTCCTGTACGTCATCGACCTGTCGGGGAGTACGGGGGATCCCACCAACGTCCCGCCCGTGGATGTAAACGGGGATGGGGTGGTCGACGATAAAGACGATCTCAACAAAGACGGGTTTCAGGGAGATGTGCTGGATGCCGAAATCGGTGGAGCCATCGCGCTGAACAACAGCATTCACGACCTCGAGGCTGTCCGCGTCGGGGTCGTCGTGTACGCCAGCAACGCGGCACTCGTCGACATCAGCCCGGAAGACGGCCGGCAGTCGTTCACCTCCTCGCCCCGCGCCGACCGAAACGACAACGGCACCCCGGACATCGAGGAAGTGCTGACCGCGCTGGACTCCGACCCCCGCTTCGGCGGCTCCGCGGGAAAATTCACCGAGGTCGGCCAGGATGTGCTGGGAAACAGCACGAATTTTGAAGATGCGCTCCGCACTGTGCTCGCCGCATTCGACACCGGGACCGAGAGTTCCCTCAACCTGGTCTTCTTCCTTTCCGATGGCTTCAGCACCAGCGGCGGGCCCATCGACGATGAGTTGTCCGCCGCCAGGACGCGCGGCATCGTCATCAACGCACTCGGCATCACCGCAGCTTCCGACCCCAGCGCGCTCTCGGCCATGGCGGACAGCACCGGCGGCACCTTCGTGCAGGTCGTCGACCCCAGCCGGCTGGCGGCGGAAATCACCACCATTCGCCCGCTGGGCCTGGCAGGCGTTACGCTCAACGGGAGTGCGGTGGAGCTCAGCCCGGTAGGGTCATTTTCGGACACGCTGCGCCTCGTCAGCGGCGAAACGCGGATCGCGGCCACCGCAATTGCAGAGGACAGCACCACGGTGACCGCGTCTATCTCTGTCGTGTGCGCGGACACCGCTTTTTCCTGCCGTGTGGAGATTCTCTCCCCGCTGGACAACACGACGGTCTGCGGCGACAGCGTAGACGTGCTCGCGGTGACCACCACCTCCGGCGGCACACCGCCCTTTGATCGACGCGGCACCATCAACGGCATCCCCGTGGCCTCGGAAGGCGACACGCTGCGGGCCAGGATCCATCTACCGTCCGGGACGGAACAAATCGTAGCCGAATTCACGTTCACCGACTTCGCGGGCAACCAGGCCGTCTGCCGCGACAGCGTGCGCGTGCGCAGAGCCGTACCGCCGAGCTGCCGGGTGGACATCGTTGCCCCGCGAGACGGCACCACCCTTTGCGGCGACAGCGTGGAAGTCCGGGCGGCCACAATTATCTCCGGAGGGAGTCCTCCCGTTTCGGTGGTTTGCCAGATAAACGGCCTCCTGGCGGTGCAAAAAGATTCGCTTTTTGTCGCCACGGTTCCGGTGGACTCCGCACGCTCTCTGCTCGTGGTAACCTGCACCGTGACGGACAGTTGCGGCAGCGAAACCGTGTGCCGTGATTCGGTAGTCGTCCTCCGGCCGGCTCCACCAACCTGCGCTGTGCGAATCCTTTCGCCCGCCGACGGTACGGTTTTCTGCGGTACAGACAGCCTGACGGTAACCGCGTCCACTTCGGTGGCGGGCGCCCAACCCCTGTCGATTTCCTGCGAGGTCAACGGCATCCCCGCGGTAAAGCGAGATTCCGTCTTCGTGGCCACCATTCCGTTTGCGGAGCAAATCGTCGCCCTTTGTACGGTAACAGACAGTTGTGGGCAAAGCGTGGTCTGCCAGGACTCCATCCGGGTCGCACGCCCCCGGCCGCTCGCATGCAATGTCCAAATCTTGACGCCGCCGGACAGCCTGGTCACCTGCGCGGCCGAAAGCCTCACCGTCGTCGCAAGCGTGCAGACACCTGGAGGTCTCGCGGCGGAGATCACCTGCGAGATCAACGGCTTCCCGGCCAGCAAGCAAGACTCTCTGTTTCAGGCCACCATCCCGTTCGCTGCCGAGGTGGTGGCCACTTGCACCGCAGTGGACAGTTGCGGAACCCGAACCGTGTGCGCGGACACCACCCGACTCCTGCTCGACGAGACGCCGCCGCGGTGCAGTTTTCATCCGGACGGCGCGGCGCTGGTGGGGACGTTTTCCGACCAAGAAACCGGGATCTTCGACATCGTACCCAGAAAGCTCATCAACGCAACCCTGAGTGTGGACCCGGCGTTCCAGCCCGGAGATACGGTGGTCGCCTTCCGCATCGACCCCATCCGAAAGCATCGCTTCGTGGGCTTCAACATCGATGTCTTCGACGCGTGCGGCAACCAATTCACCTGCGACCCGGTGTTTCTACAACTCGCCGCGGACGACTCTCCGCGGCAAGCCGTGCTCACGTTCCCCGCCACGGACCGCTACTTCGAACTCACCAACGCCGGACTGAACGAGATTCGGGCCGAATTGAACGGCCACAATTTCACCCTTACCGCGGATCCGTCTCGCGCCGCGCCCGAATCAAATCTCTTCGCCATGCCGGCGCAAGGCAAGCTCACCATCGACCTCCAAGGCTATCTTCTCCCCGAAGAGAACCGTCTCAAGCTCAGCTACGCTGGCCTGCCGGGAGCCGCGGCTCGTGTTCTGCTCCAGGACGTCACGGATGGGGTGGATTTCGTGCTGCAGCTCCAGAGCCTGCCGAAGCAATTCGCCCTGGCCCAAAACTATCCCAATCCGTTCAATCCCACCACCACCATCCGCTTCGACATTCCCGACAGGATGGCTGACGGCGTGCAGACCACCCTGCGCATCTACAATCTCCTCGGCGCGCTCGTGCGGGAATTGGTGGACGAGCGGCTGCTCCCGGGCCGCCATTCCGTCATCTGGAACGGACTGGACCGGCACGGCCGACCGGTGTCCTCCGGAATCTACCTGTACCGTCTGGTCGCCGGCGACTTCAAGCAAACCCGCCGGATGCTGCTGCTCAAATAAACCGCCCCCGGCCAGCGCGCTTGAGCCACCGGAATTTTTGCTTGCCATATTGGGTTCTTTTCTCTAATTTGAAGCGCAGGCTTTTGGTCGCCTGCGCCTTCTTGCAGCCGGGCAGGGAACCGATCGCTGGAAGGATGCACGTCGATGAATGAATATCTTTTCAACACGGTGTGGCAAGTGGCAGCCCCCCTCGCCGCGGTCTGGGATGAAATCTTCCATGCGGAGCGC
>CAYQOI010000005.1:0-21003 GCA_964419085.1 uncultured Cytophagia bacterium
CACCATCGAGACCGAAAGATCGGTCAAATCACGGATGATGGATTCCACGTCCCGTCCCACATAGCCCACTTCGGTGAACTTGGTCGCTTCAATCTTGATGAACGGCGCGTTGGCCAGCTTGGCCAACCGGCGAGCGATTTCGGTTTTCCCTACGCCGGTGGGCCCGATCAGAATGATGTTGTTGGGGTAGATTTCCTCTTGGAGGTGTTCGGGAACCTGTAGGCGCCGCCAGCGATTCCGCATGGCAATGGCCACCGATTTCTTGGCCTTAGCCTGGCCGATGACGTACTTGTCCAGTTCCTCGACGATCTGTCTTGGCGTAAACTCCCGTATGTCAGACATGAGGCCACGTCCCTTTACAATTCTTCGATGGTTAGGTCTGAATTGGTATAAATGCAGATTTGGGCGGCGATGAGCAGCGATTCTCGCACAATCTCTTTCGCCGACAGGTTCGAATGCTTGATCAGTGCCGAAGCCGCGGCCATCGCATAGCTGCCCCCGGATCCGATCGCGATGATGTTTTCATCCGGCTCGACCACGTCGCCTGTACCGGAGATGAGCAACATGTTGCTTGTGTCCATGACCACCAGCTGCGCCTCCAAACGCCGCAGAAAGCGGTCCGTACGCCACTCTTTTGCCAACTCCACCGCGGCGCGGCTGAGATTGCCGTTGTACTGCTCCAGCCGCTTCTCGAATTTCTCGAAAAGGGTAAACGCGTCGGCAGCGGCACCGGCAAATCCGGCCACAATGCCCCCGTTGTAGATTTTGCGAATCTTTTTCGCCTTCCACTTCAAGATGGACTCGCCGAACGTGACCTGTCCATCTCCCCCCATGGCAGCCTGCCCTTTGTGCCGAACTGCCAGAATCGTGGTACTTCGAAAGATCTTTTGAGCCGTCGTCATTTCAGATTTCTCTCCGCAATCGCGAAACCGGAATCATCATCTGCTCGCGGTATTTGGCCACCGTTCGGCGGGCCACGTTGTAACCCTTGGACTTGAGTATCTCGGCGATCTTCTGGTCATTGTACGGTTTGCTGCGATCTTCGTTGTCGATGATTTCTTTGATAAGCGCTTTGATGGTTTTGTTGGAGACATCTTCCCCCACATCGCTCTTGATCCGCTCGCTGAAGAAGTACTTGAGTTCGAACACCCCCCACTCGGTCTGAACATATTTGCCGTTGGTGACCCGGCTGATGGTCGAAATATCCATCCCGATCTCCTCTGCGATGTCCTTGAGGATCATCGGCTGAAGATGCTCCGGGCCGTGCTCGAAGAAATCGCGTTGCTTGTCGATGATGGCGTGCATGACTTTCAGAATCGTGGCCCGGCGCTGGTGAATGGAGTTGATCAGCCAGCGCGCCGATTCCAAACTCTGCCGGATGTAGTCCCGCGTCTCCTTGGAGGATTTCTTTTTGTCCAGCAGCAACTTTTTGTACGAGTTGTTGATGCGCAAATGGGGGATGTTCCAATCGTTCATGCTCACCTTGAATTCCCCATCCTCTTTCTCCACCACGAGATCCGGAATGATCACGTTTTGGTGGTAGAGAACATACCCCTCACCGGGTTTCGGGTTGAGCTTGGTGATCTCTTCGTTCGCGCGCCGAATGTCATCCAGCGTCACATCCATCTTCTTGACGATCTTCTCGTAGCGCTTGTTAGTGAAATCATCGAAATGGTCGCGCAGAATCGTGATAGTCACCTCATCATCCGGGTTCTTCTCGAGCATCTGAATCAAGAGACATTCCTGCAGGTTCCGGGCCCCGATACCCACCGGATCGAACCGTTGAATGACCTTCAACACTTCTTCGACCTCCTCAGGCGTCACATCGAGATTCTCTGCGATGAGGTCAACCGAGCAGCTCAGGTAGCCCACCTCGTTGATGTTCCAGATGATGTACTCGCCGATGATGATCTCCTTCTCGGAGAGATTGGTCATGTGCAACTGACTGAGAAGATGCTCGGGCAACGTGGTCTGCGCCACCTCCGGCCGCTCAAACACTTCCGCGCTCTGGTCTTTGGGCAGCCTGAAGTCGTAGGTGTCTTCATCATTCAAGATGGCGTCCCAGTCTACCTCCTCACGTTCCATCTCATCTATGGCGTCGCTCTCGACCTCGCCATCCTCTACTTCACCATCTTTCGCCTCCTTCTCCAACTCAAGCTGTTCCTGCTCCTGCTCCATCTCCTCCTCGAGTTCCATCTCTTCGTCGATTTCCAGCAAAGGGTTCATCTCCAGCTCGGTTTTGATCTTTTGCTCGAGACTCAGGACCGGAAGCTGGAGCAGCGACGAAAGCAGCACCTGCTGAGGAGACTGCTTGAGCTGCATGCTGAGTCGTTGCACTAAGTTAGGCATGGTAGTCCATTCCTCTATCTAAACGCCCTTTTTGTACCTATCTATCCAATCTAAACCGTTCACCGAGATAAAGCTTCTGCGCCTCCGGATCTTCGGCCAGATACCGGGCAGAACCAGATTTCAGCACCACACCGTCGTAGAGCAGATACGCCCGGTCGGTGATGGACAGGGTCTCGTGCACATTGTGGTCGGTCATGAGCACCCCGATCCCCTTGTCTTTCAAAGACCGGATGATGTTCTGGATCTCCTCCACCGCGATGGGGTCCACCCCGGAAAAAGGCTCGTCGAGCAAAATAAATTTCGGACTCACCACCAGCGCGCGGGTGATTTCCACACGACGGCGCTCCCCACCGGAAAGGGTGTACGCCTTGCTTTTCGCCAGATGTCCAATGTTGAGCTCCGAAAACAGCTCTTCCAGGCGCAGCCGGCGCTCCGCTTTGGAGATAGGCAGCGTTTCGAGAATGGCGAGGATATTTTCCTCCACCGTGAGCCTCCGGAAAATCGACGGCTCCTGCGAAAGATAACCGATGCCCAACCGCGATCGTTTGTACATGGGCAGCCGGGTGATGTCCCGGCCATCCAAAAAAATGCGGCCTCGGTTCGGCCGGATCATTCCAACAATCATATAGAACGTCGTGGTCTTTCCCGCGCCGTTGGGCCCGAGCAACCCGACGATCTCCCCTTGACTCACCTCGATGTTCACCCCGTCGACGACTTTGCGGTGCTTGTAGATTTTCACCAAATCTTGCGTCTGCAGGGTGGAGACCCTCTGTTGTCGGTCCGAAACCCGAGACAACGCGTGGTCGTCTGCCGGTCTTTCCTGTGAGGTTTCTGTAGAAATCCTGGTCATCTTCTTCACTGAGGTGGTCGGTACTTTCCGGTGGAAGTGCCCGGTTCGCTCTGCACAAGCACCTTGGTGGCCTCACCATCGACAAATTCTATGGAAATCTGGTCGCCCGTGACCTCATTCGCGCCTTTGTACTGATTCTCGTCGATGATATGGTACAGGCTGCTCGCCTGTTGCTCGATCACAACGGTTCGCAGGTCGCCTTCTTCAAAATAAAATGTCATCTTCTCACCGGACAACTTGTTGATCCATTTGCCCTTGTGCGTGGTGTCCGCGTCCGCGGTGGCCAGGGCGTGACCTTGCACAACGGCTTTGCTGAGCTTGGAATCCTCCAGATAGAGAAACAGCGTATCGCCCGTAATGGTCTGGTTGGTGCGATAGACAGTGGGCGACTCGCTCAGAATCATCTTCTCCTCTTCCCGAAAATACTCGGCCTTCCCGCAGGTTGCGCGGGTTCGGGGCTGAGAGATTTTGACGTCGCCGCGCACCACCGTTCGAGCCCCTCCCTCGAAGGTCTCCATGGTGTCCGAAACGATGCGCATGGTTTCGGTTCCAAGGCTGTCCAATTTCACCAACATGGGATGCTCGAAAATCTTGCCGTATTCCTGCTCTCGCAGATATTCCGCATGCCCGCCTGTCAGTACCGACCGCTCCTTTGGGTTGACAATTTGAACGTCCTCATCCGACACAACCTTATTCTCTTTCTCGAAGTAAGTAAGCCGGTGCGCGAAGGTGGTATCTTTTTCCGTGATACTCACCACATGTCCCACCGCGATCTGCACCCCTGTTTTTTCGAACACTTGCACAGTGTCCGCGAGCAGTGTCCGCTTCGGGTCGATGATGCGCACATGCCCGATCAGCTCGATGGGGTCGGCGTCCACCACCTGCGTCGCGACATCACACTCGATGCTCGTGTCCCCTTGACGGAACTTGACGTTGCCTTCGACCCTCTGGATGATTTTCTGCCCCACAGCCTCCCGTTTGAACAAATCCGCGTGGATGAGACGCACATGCTCCTGGCTTCGTACCGTGCAGGGCCACGCCGCCAGGAGGACCAAAACCAGCACGCCCCATTCAATTCGACGCTTTCGGCACATCCTTCTTCGGCTCTTCCACGGCTTCCAGGCGCAACCGCCTCTGTGTCACGCCGCTGGGAGACCGGATCACCCAATTCAACAGGGACTGCTCGGACTCAAAGCCGGTGCCGTAAATCGTGTCTCGTTCCGCGCTGATCACGGTCACGAAATCTTCGGAAGACACTTTGTGCAGTGACTCGTACCAGCGCAGCGTCTCGGTCTTCAGCGTCACGCCATCCCGGCTTTTCACTACGACATTCCCGGCCAAATCCAATGTACGGCTGACCTCGTTCAACGACCCGCTATCGGCACGCACGGTGGAAATCAGTTTGCCGTTGTCGTCGAATAGCTCCATGGTCAGCCCACCGGAGAATTTCACCAGATTCTCGTTGGAGAACCGTTGCATGTGCGCGTACTTTATTCTCGAGGTCTCCTTGCCGTCCCGCGACGAGATCAGCGTCGCGTCCCAGCCTTCCTGTTCCGGAATTTTGCTCAGGTCCAACTCCTTTGCGCCCACTTCCTGGTTTGTTTGGCACGCACACAGAAACACCACCAAACTTGCCATAAACCAGAGCCACGCATGCAGAGCGAACCGCCTGCGCGCCGGGCGACTAAAAACGCGAGCCATGGTCAACAGCTACTTTGCGCCTGATAATCCAGCGCGGCCCGAACAAAATCTCGAAACAGCGGATGCGGCTTCAACACCCGAGATTTCAACTCCGGATGAAATTGCACGCCAAAAAACCACGGGTGCGGCTTCAGCTCGACGATCTCTACCAAATCAGTCTCGGGGTTCACACCGGAAGCCATCAATCCGTATTCCTCGAATTTCGGCAGATAAAGATTGTTCACCTCATAGCGATGGCGATGCCTTTCGAAGATTTCCTCCGCCCCGTAGATCTCGAACGTCCTCGACTTGCGCTCGATTTTGCACGCGTAGGCACCCACTCGCATGGTGCCCCCCATTTCGGACAGATTCTTCTGCTCCTCCATCAGGTCGATCACGGGATAGTCGGTAAACGAAGTGAATTCGGCACCATTCGCTCCGCTCAAGCCGCAGACATTTCGGGCGAATTCGATGATCGCGCACTGCATGCCCAGACAGATTCCAAAAAACGGAATCCCGTTTTCTCTGGCGTGCTGCGCAACTCGGATCTTTCCTTCGATGCCCCGGTTGCCGAATCCCCCTGGGATCAGGATCCCCGAGACGCCGTCAAAATGTTGTCCCAGTCCGCTTGATTCGATTTCTTCGGAATCCACCCAACGCAGCTTGACTTCGGTGTCGTTGGCGACACCTGCGTGCACAAACGCTTCGATGATGCTCTTGTACGAATCGATCAGCCCCACGTATTTGCCGCAGATGGCGATCTCCACCGTATTTGCCGGATGCTTGACCTTCTGCACAAACTCTCTCCACTTCGTAAGTTCCGGCTTTTCAGCGGTCAGGTTCAGCCCGCTCACGATCAAATCGCCAACGCCCCCGCTCTCCAGAATCAGCGGAACTTCATAGATGGAATCCACATCCACCGCATCGATCACCGCGCGTTTCGGGACGTTGCAAAACAGGCCGATCTTGGTCTTCAACTCATCATCAAGCCGCGTTTCGCAGCGACAAAGCAAGATGTTCGGCTGAATGCCGATCTCTCGCAGGCGCATCACAGAGTGCTGGGTGGGTTTGGTTTTGAACTCGCCGGCCGCTTTGATGAACGGTACCAGCGTGAGATGGACATTGAGAGCGTTCTGCGGGTCTGTTTCCAATCGGAATTGGCGGATGGCTTCTAGAAACGGCAGGCTTTCGATGTCGCCGACGGTCCCCCCTACTTCGGTGATCACCACGTCGTAAGTCACGTCCTCTCGTCCGGCCTGGCGAATTCTAGACTTGATCTCATCGGTGATGTGCGGAATCACCTGAACCGTCTTGCCGAGATACTTCCCTTCGCGCTCTTTTGTAATGACAGAAAAGTAGATTTGGCCGGTTGTGGCATTGTTCGACCGGGTCATGTCCTCGTCGATAAACCGCTCGTAGTGCCCCAGGTCCAGGTCGGTCTCCGCCCCGTCGTTGGTCACATACACTTCCCCGTGCTGGTACGGGCTCATGGTGCCGGGGTCCACATTGATGTACGGGTCCAGCTTCAGGATGGTGACCTTGAGGCCCCTCGCCTTCAGCAAAAGTCCTAACGATGCGGAGGCGATGCCCTTCCCCAACGACGAGACCACGCCCCCGGTCACGAAGATGTATTTCGTTTTGTCGCTTACTGCCAAATTATGTTCCCCTGATCACTTTCGGGACGCTGAAAAAGCCCCGTTTTTTCGCCGGTGCATTCCGGAGAGTCTCTTCTTTGCTCAGGCTCTTTTTTACCCGGTCCGGCCTGAGCCCGCCACTCTCCTGCATCACATGCGCCGTCTCAGAAACCCCGTCGACATCCAACTCCTCGAGTTTTTCCACATATGTAAGAATCCGCGCCAGGTCTTCGGCAATCTCTTCTTTCTCCTTTTTGGAGAATGCCAGCTTAGCGAGCCCGGCTGTCTTTTCAATATCGTGCAGCGTGATGGGCATAGCGAATCAACAATCGTTCACGTGAGGCGATCTAAATGACAGCGTAATATAAAATATATGCCTGTTATTGTCAAGGCCATTCTCGGGCTAATGGCATAGTTTTTGTACAAATGATTATTTCACCAAAGCGGCAACGAGCAACAAAAAAAGCGGCGCAAAGGCCGCTTTTTCAATCACTTTTGATGCGTTTTCGCAATACCTCCCGAACTAGTTGTCCGAGAAGACGCTGACCCTCTTTTTGTACCGCCCCTGGCGTTGAAATTTTACCGTTCCATCGATCAGCGCAAAGAGGGTATCGTCCTTGCCCACCCCGACATTTTCGCCGGGATGAAACTTGGTCCCGCGTTGGCGGACCAGGATACTGCCTGCGGACACGTACTGTCCATCGAATCGTTTGACGCCCAAGAACTGCGGATTGCTGTCCCGCCCGTTCTTGGAGCTGCCTACACCTTTTTTATGCGCCATCGCTTTTCTTCTCCTTTGTCTTGGTTGCTTGCTTCGTTGTGATGGACTGAATCAGGAGCCGCGTATAGTCCTGACGATGTCCCCGTTTCACTTCGTAGCCTTTGCGTCGTTTTTTCTTATAGACGATGACTTTTTTGCCTCGCTCAAAGTCGACGATCTTCGCCTTGACTTTCGCGCCGGCCACCGTTGGTTTCCCAACCGTCACTTTGCCTTTGTCCGAAAGCAAAAGCACCTGATCGAACTCGATACTTTTGCCCACCTCGCCCTTAACCTTAGGCGCGAGGATGCTCTCATTCTTGCTCACTTTGAACTGTTTTCCTGCGATGTTGACCACAGCAAACATTCCAGATTTCCTCCATTTCTGAGTACTGACCGCCTTATGACAAGAATTGGTCGGTTATCTCCGATTGATCTTTTTTCAAAAAAAACTTGAACTGATCCACCTTCAACGTGTCATCACGCTGCAACTCGATCTTGAGCCGGTACCGCCACATGAGTCGCCGAAGTTTGCTACTCCATCCCTTGGTCAAAAACTCCGCCATCGCGGGGTGCACCACCAGGCGCAGCGACCATTCTTTGCGTTCGGCCTTAAAGCGTTTGATCCAGCGCTCGATCTTGGTGAGCACGGTGCTCTTGGACTGGATGCGTCCGATACCGTCGCACGTGGGGCACGGTTCGCTGAACGCAAACAACAGGCTCGGCCTGACCCGCTCGCGCGTCATCTCGATAAGCCCGAACTCGCTGATCTGCGAGATATTGGCCTGTGCGCGACTTCTCCGCAACTCCCGCGTAAACTCGTTGTACAACCGTCGCTTGTTTTTCGGGTCCAGCATATCGATAAAATCGATAACGATGATCCCGCCAATGTCTCTCAATCTGAGTTGGCGGGCAATTTCTCGAGCCGCCTCGAGATTGACTCTTAAGATGTTTTCTTCCGGCTGTTTTCCTCCTACGTATTTCCCGCTGTTTACGTCTACCGCAACCAGCGCTTCCGTGTGGTCAAAAATGATATGACCACCGCTCGGCATCCAAACTTTCCGAGAAAGGCTTTTTTCGATCTCGTTCTCTAAGCCAAACCGGTCAAACAAGGGCCGACGCCCTCGATAGAAGATCACCCGTTCCACTAAAGAAGGGGAGACTTCTTTCAGATAAGTGGTGATTTCGCGATGTAGTTTCTTGGAATCGATCCGGACGCAGTGCACATCCGGAGTAAAAAGATCTCTGATCACGCTCGATGCCATTGCGACATCCTTGTAGATCAGCGTGGGAGGAGAAACCCGTTTCACCTTGCGTTCCAACCTTCTCCATTGTTCCAACAGATGCTCCAGGTCGTTACGCAAAGCCTGCTCTTGTGTGGTTTCGGCCACAGTTCTGACGATTAGCCCGAAACCCGGGGGCTTGATCTCGCGAGCTATTCTTTTTAGGGTCTTCTTTTGCTTCAGCCTGTAAATCTTCTTAGAAACCCCGACAATATCGGAGTTCGGGACAAGAACCAAAAATCTTCCAGGGAAAGACAACTGCGTTGTAACCCTCGCCCCTTTGTTTCCGATCGGCTCTTTGATAACTTGTACGAGAATCTCTTGTCCCTCTTTCGGAATGGGTCGCGGCCTGCGACGATTATTCGGTCGCGATTTGCCATTGAGCTCGACAAACTCGCCATATTCGACCAACGTATCGCCGATATCCGAAAAATGCAAGAAGGCATCTTGTTCCATGCCGATGTTCACAAACGCCGCATGCATGCCCTCTACGACATTGACGACCTTCCCCAGGTAGATATCTCCTACCATTCTCTCGTGTTCAGGCTGTTCAACGAATAGCTCCACCAACTTTCCGTTTTCCACAATCGCAATTCGTGTCTCTCCGATGGATGAATTGATAAAAATTTCCTTTTTCATATCGATAACTTCGCATTTCACTAAGATGAATTCGTTGAATTAATGGCTATGGCTATTGCAACAGCACGAGACCCGAACTTGAAGCGACGAAATTGTCAAAGAACAAACAAAAAGGGATATAAGGTATCCCTTGCGTGTATTCCAGGATGCTTTAAATTAAATAATTATAAGAAAATAATCCGCCATTTGCAAGCATTTTTTGCAGCTTCACAGGAGGTTGTTCTCATTCACCATCAGGTTGAACTTCATCCCCAGGAAATTGGCCGCACGCTTGCAGTAAAGCATCCGATTGAGAAAGATCTCGAAGTACTCCATGACCGACGAAATCTTCAGGTCGATGGTCAGCGCCAGCGTGATCGTTTTTGATTCCGTATCCACCTCGAGGGTGGATTTGTCCACCGCGTAATTGACGCGGTCATGAATATCGAATTTGATCATGTCGGGATTGCGAACCCGCGAGCGATGCACATCCGATTTATCCGCCAGGATCAAGCCGGCGGAAATTCGGCTTACGGGCTCCCACCCGTCATCGTCGTGGTTCCCGATGGCCGAAACGATCGCGGTGATCTCGTCCAAATCCATCCCCAGGTCTTTCAACAACGTGTGGGCCAACACCGCACCGGTGTAGGGATGATTGATGCGATTGAACACGTTGCCTATGTCATGCAAATAGCCTGCGATCGCGGACAGCTCCGCTTCCCGTTCCGGCGTGCCGAGCCTGAGCAGCGTCTGTCTGGCCGTCTTGGCCACCAGCCCACAGTGACGAAAGCCGTGTTCCGTATATCCCACCGCGGCCAGGTTTTCATCCGCTCGTCGGATGTACGCCCGCACTTGCGGGTCTTGCTTCACTTCCTTGAGTGTAATCACTTCTGACATAGTCCCTTCAGTCCGATTTAGAGTTGCTTTTCGTATCAATTGGCCAAAAACGGATTGGTCCGTTTTTCCTCTGCAATCGTAGTTGCCGGGCCGTGTCCCGGGTAGATTCTGGTTTCGTCGCCCAGGGGGTAGAGTTTTTCCTTAATGCTCGCGATTAAGGTGTCATAGTCGCCGCCCGGCAGGTCTGTCCGGCCGATGGAGCCGGCAAACAACACATCGCCGACAAAAGCCATATCGCCCGCAAAATAGGTCACGCTGCCCGGAGAGTGACCAGGCGTATGCAGAATACCGAACTTCTGATGCCCGAACTCCACCGAATCTCCCTCATCGATGTAGTGGTGCACCTCAGGAATCCCGGCGCAGGTCAAACCAAACGAGGCAGCCTGAACGGGTAGATTGTCCAATAGAAATTGATCCCCGCGGTGCATGAAAACGGGCACCCGCAGCACCTCGTTGATGGCTTTGAGCTCCTTGACATGATCGAGATGCCCATGCGTCAGCAAAATGTATTTCACCGAAAGCCCCAATCTCTCGATGCTCGCCAGGATGCGCGAAATCTCATCTCCCGGGTCGAGTACCACTCCCTCGCTGGTTTCTTCGCATCCCACCAGATAGCAGTTCTCGGCAAACGCACCGACCTCAAGACGTTCGACGATCATCCCAACCTTGCCTCCAGCTTCCTACAGACCACAGCCCACCAGAGCCTTCATTTGCAGCACAACCTCATAATCCACGGTAAACCTTCCCAAAGCATCTTCGCCTTTTGGCCCTCCGTGAAAATCAGAGCCGCCCGTCTGGAGAAGACCATTTTCGCTTGCGACCTTACGGTAAAACCGTGTCTGCTCGTCGCTGTGTTTTGGGTGCACAACCTCGATCGCGTCGATGCCCAGTTTCACCAGGTCCATCAATTCGCTCTCACTCACCTGGATGCCGGGATGGGCCACAGAACAGAGACCGCCGGCGTTCTTGATGAGATTGAGCGCAGTCACCACATCCATCTTATATTTGTCGACATAAGCGGGCTTTCCTGTAGCCAGATACTTATCGAACGCCTCCTGAAAGGAAAAGACGAACCCATCATCCACCAGCACACTTGCGATATGCGGGCGACCGACGGAACCCTGTCCGGCTCTCTCCAGCACGGCCTCTAAGGAAATGGGCATCCCCAGGTCCGAGAGCTTGTCCACAATTTTTTCGGCCCGTTTGACACGTTCGCTGCGAAATAGGTGCAGGTAGTGCAAGAGTTCCGCATTTTCGTAATCGAAGCAGTAGCCCAGCAGATGCAAATCGTAGCCGCCGAAAATCACGCTGAGCTCGATACCGGGAATAATCTCGATGCCGAGCTTCTTTGCGTACTCCACAGCTTCCGGAATGGCCGACACCTCATCGTGATCAACGATGGCAACGGTGCGCAGCCCGAATCCGGCCACTTTGTCCAGCAACTCGCGAGGTGCATAGACCCCATCAGAGCGGTTGGTGTGCAGGTGCAGGTCAACGGGTCCAGCATTCATAAAGATACTTCTCTCTTTCGGGTCAGATCTTCGGCAGCGTTACACCGGTCTGTCCCTGATATTTGCCCTTCTTGTCCGCGTACGTGAACTCGCACGGCTCATCGCTTTCGAAAAAAAGAATCTGCGCGATCCCTTCGCCGGAATAAATCTTGGCCGGCAGCGGAGTCGTGTTGGAAATCTCCAGCGTCACGTAACCCTCCCAGGCCGGCTCCAGCGGTGTCACATTGGTGATGATCCCGCAGCGCGCGTAGGTGGACTTGCCCACACAGATAGTCATCACGTTGGGCGGGATCTTGAAATACTCCACCGTGCGCCCCAACGCGAACGAGTTCGGCGGAATAATACACAATTCGCCTTTGAAATCCACCAGAGACTTTGGGTCGAATTCTTTCGGGTCAACAATGGTGGAATTGAGATTCGTGAAAATCTTGTACTCATCTGCGATGCGAACGTCGTAGCCATAGGAGGAGAGTCCGTAAGAGATGACCCCTTCACGAATCTGACTCTCCACGAACGGCGTGATCATGTCCTGCTCCAAGGCCATTTTCTTGATCCATCCGTCTGATTTGATCGACATCGCCTCTTCCCTCCGCTACAATTACATACTCAGTCGACGAAATGATTTATTTCCTTGAGCACTAAGCTGGCTCCTTTTTGAGCGCCATACGTGAAACCAGGATGCTCACTTCGTACAGCAAAATGAGTGGTCCCGCCAGCAGCAATTGCGTAAAAACATCCGGCGGGGTGATGACCGCCGAGAGAATCACCATGACCACGATCCCGTGGCGCCGATAGTGCCGCAAAAACGCGGGCGTCACCAGACCGATCTTTGTCAGAAAGAAGGCCAGAATCGGCAACTCGAAGACCAGGCCGAAGACGAAAATCAGCATGGTAATGAATTGCAGATACTCGTTGACCGAAATCGTCGCCACCATGTCGGCCGTTTCAAACCCCAGCAAGAAACGCAGACCGTAACGCAAAACGACGAGGTAGCAGAATGCTGCGCCCAGCAGAAAACAAAACGTCGCGGAAAGTATCACCGCAGGAACATACTTCTTCTCTTTTTCCAGAAGACCCGGGACCACAAACTGCCAGATCTGGTAGAACACCACCGGCAAGGCTGCGATGGCCCCCGCAAACACTGAAAGCTTGATGCGAATCATAAAGCCACCCGTGGGCGTCAGAAAGATGAGCTTCTGTGTATTCTCCTTGTTGAGGTAGTGCATGGCGTCGTTATACGGTTTAATCAGAAGCTTGAGCAGCAGCTCGGAAAAGAAATACATCCCCACGGCACAGATGATCACCGCGATAATGGCTTTGATCAATCGCCACCTCAGCTCTTCGAGATGGTCTAGAAAGGGCATTTCCTTGTCGTCACTCTCAGGCATACCATGCGCGTCGTACTTGTCAGACACAAAAGAGCAGATAGCGACATTCGCGAAGCGACGTCGAAACTATCTGCTCGCCAACTCAGTTCTCTTGTCTTATTCTTGATTACCCTTCTTACCGCTCTTTAACTCCTCTAATTCCGTCATGAACTCTTCCTTGTCCTGGAAGTTCCGATAAACAGACGCAAACCGCACATACGCAACTTCATCGAGTTCACGCAGATTGTTGATGACAATCTCGCCGATTTCCCGGGATTGAATCTCATCTTGAGACCTATCTCTGAGAATGCTTTCGATGCGTGTCGCAAGGTCTTCGATGGTGGCAGTTGAAACCGGCCGCTTCTTGCACGCGATCTGAATGCTGCGTTTCAGTTTCTCCGGGTCGTACGTTTCTCTGCGACCATCCGCCTTCACCACCATCAGAGGCGTCTCTTCGACGTGCTCCTTGGTGGTAAATCTGCGCCCGCATTTCAGGCATTCCCGTCGCCGTCTTATCACCCGCCCTTCGTTACTCGCCCGCGAATCGATTACCTTGCTGTCTTCATATTTGCAAAAGGGGCATCGCATAAATCAGGCGTAGTCAACTTCATAAAGCGGAAATTTGGAACACAGCTCCCTCACCTCACCCGCGACCGAGCGTGCAACGGCCTCATCTTCGACATTTGTGAGGACACGATCGATGAGCCGCGCCACTTCCTCCATCTCGGCTTCCTTCATCCCGCGCGTGGTCAACGCCGGGGTTCCGATTCGAATTCCGCTGGTTACAAACGGACTCTGCTCATCGAAAGGCACCATATTCTTGTTCACGGTGATGCCTGCGCGTTCCAGGGCGGCTTCGGCGACTTTGCCGGTAAGCCCTTTGTTGCGCAAGTCCACCAGCATCAGATGTGTATCGGTGCCACCGGAAACGATATGATAGCCGAGTTCCATAAGTTTGTTGGCCATCGCCTGGGCATTCAAAATGATCTGCCTGGCGTAGTCCCGAAAAGAGGGCTCCAGGGCCTCTTTAAATGCAACGGCCTTGGCCGCGATGACGTGCATGAGCGGACCGCCCTGAAATCCGGGAAAGACATTTGAATCGATGATCTCAGACCAAAGTTTCGTCCGTCCTTTGGGCGTTTTTATGCCCAAATCGTTTTCGCCATCGTTGCCCAGCAGGATCATGCCCCCGCGTGGACCCCGGAGGGTCTTGTGAGTCGTCGTGGTCACCACATGACAGTGCGGCAAGGGGCTGGGCAGCAGGCCCATGGCGATGAGGCCGGCAGGATGGGCGATGTCGGCGAGCAAATAGGCGCCCACCTGGTCGGCGATCTGCCGAAAGGCCGCGTAGTCGATGGCGCGGGAATAGGCACTGGCGCCGGTGATGATGAGCTTAGGCTTGACGCGTTTGGCGATCTCCGCCACCGCATCCATATCGATACGACCGGTTTCCCGGCTGACCCCATAAAAGGACATATCAAAGATGCGCCCGGAAAAGTTCACCGGACTGCCGTGGGTGAGATGTCCTCCATGCGAGAGGTCCATGCCGAGCACTTTGTCGCCGGGCTTGATGAAGGAAAAATAAGCGGCCATGTTGGCCTGAGAACCGGAATGGGGCTGCACGTTCGCGTGCACGGCGTTGAAAAGCTTCTTCGCCCTTTCCCTGGCCAACTCCTCCGCCACATCCACAAACTCGCAGCCGCCGTAGTAGCGCTTTGACGGATAGCCCTCGGCATACTTGTTGGTCATCACCTGGCCCATCGCCTGCAGAACTGCCACGCTGACGAAATTCTCCGAAGCGATGAGCTCCAACTTCAGGTTCTGACGTCGCGTTTCATCAGCAATCGCCCTGAAAACATCGGGGTCGGTTCTTTTCAATTCCTCCAAATCTGTCATCCTTCACAAGGTAAAGCGAGAGGTCAAGCACAGTGAACGAAAGGCCGGGTCATTTAATCCACGCGTAGCACGGACCCACGGGCTTCTTCTGCCCCTTGTGCATGAACTTGTCTTCTTTGGTGGGAAGCACAGCCTGCAGGTACCCAAGATGACGTTCAGCCTCTTGGCTGAACTCGGGGTCTTTCAGGGCTTTGCGGTATTGAATGGCGGCCAATTCATAAACGAGCTTGTCATTGAACTCCACCTTGCCCTTTTTCTTCTCCACACAGCTTTCTGCGGATGCCTCGTAGACCTCACCCAGCGCAATCCAGCCAAGGCCGTACGCGCTATTCGTCCGCAAGGCACGGCGCGCATAGCTTCTGGCGGTCACATAATTGCCCAAATCCTTGTACGCCCGACTGATGCCGCACATGATCTTCGTGTTGTCTGGCTGAAGATCGAGAATCTTCTTGTACTCAGCGATGGCCTTTCGGGGCTTTTCCAATCGCTGGTAGGACGTTGCGATATATTCGATTGCCGTGACATCATTCGGCGAAAGCCCCAGATATTCGCGAAACAGCTCAATCGCCTTCTCGTACTCGCCCTGATCGAAATAGAGCTTGCCCAGGTCGAACCGGACTTGACTGTTGTTGGGGTCCTGAGCCCGGACTTTTTCCTTTGCCTCGATGACCCCCTCCACATCCCCGGTTATCTTCAGCAATTCCGAGAGATTCTTTTGCACCTCCACATCGTTGGGATCGATTTCCAGAATCTTGTTGTATGTCGCGATCGCGTCATCGATGCGGTCGGCCTTGACGTACAGCGCAGCCAGGGGTTTCATATCTCTTACCGACTCCGGCTCAAGCTCGATCACCTTTTCATATTGCTGTATCGCCTGATCAACTTGCTCGCGCTGTGCCAAAAAGAATCCGACCATCCGGTGCAGATGCGCGTCTTCCGGATATTTTTTCGAGCCCATCTCAAAAACGATCTGCGCGCTGTCGGGTTTTTCGAGCTTCAAATAACAGTCGCCGAGGTAGCGATAGACGCGCGGAAACTTGTTGATGGTGTCCATCTTCGTCACTTTCCAGAAGTGCTTGATCGCGCGCTCGTATTGCTTGTTTTTGTAGTTCTCGTACCCGAAACTCCAGAACTTGTACAACTCTCTGAGGTATTGCTGCTTTTGAGCCTGGAGATCGACCTGGTGGTCATGGTTTTTGCCCTTCTTTTTTTGAGCATAAAGCCCATTCGAGCTAAAACCTAAAAGCAGTAGGGCCGCCAGACCCAGCAGGGCAAAGCGTTTCACGCTCGTCGCCGTCCAAAACCACTTTGTTCTCGCCACTGTCGTTACCTCCCGCTTTTTTGAAATTTCACGCATACAGTTTCGAGATTAATTTCCTGTAAACTTTCAATTTAACAAAAATTTGTCCAAAAGCAAGAAAATTGTGCCGCCGTCATCTTGTCTTCCGGCGGAAAAACCACTTCTCACCCACGCTCACCGTCGCAGTAAAGCGAAACACCGTCTCACGGAACGGGTTGCTCGAGGAGGAACCGCGGCGACCGCCCTCCAGGGCTAGATCGATCCGGCCGGCACGCCACTTCAAAGGAATGCCCACGCCCAGCGTCCCGAACAATTCCGTCACCTTCTCTCCGATGGGGTCTTCCAGCCCCAGATCCTGGTAAAACACCCCCAGACGCAACGCGGCACGGCTCCAATAGGAGCTCTTGTAATCACCTTTGCCCGAGTACTCGAGACCAAATGCAATCCTCTTGCTATCGTTGACATATCCCTGCGCGTTAAAATCGCTCCACTTTTGGCTGTAAAAATCCAGCCCCAGCAACAGCTTCTTCCCCAGGCTGTATGTGGTGCCAAAACCGTACGATTGGGGCAGGTCGATATCCCCGGCCTGAAGGTTCTCAAACCGGGTCAATCTTTCCAGAGTGATCGATTTATCGGCATTGAGTGTAACCGAGGGCGTGAACACCCCGCCAAAGGTCCACGCGTCGGTCAAGCGCACCACCGCTCCTAACCGGATGTTCCCGGCGGTGAAATTGCGGGAGACTTCATCCTGGGTGTTGGTAAAAATAGGAGAGTCGAAGATCACCCGCCACATGTTCCGCAAATTGCCGAAGTAAAACATGCCAGTGGCACCCAAATAGAGCCGTCTGAACGGGTGAATCGACACGCTGAAGAACGCGGTGTTGATTCCTCCGTCACCGGAAACGATCTCTTCGAAAGACTTCGAGCCCTCGGTTCCGCGCGACGAGAATTGGTATTCGATGACGCTGTACGGATTGAGACCGACCGCGATGGAAATCCTGTTGACCTTCAGAGGCACCACAAATTGGACGCCGGAGACATTGGTATTTGTAATGAACGCATCCTGACCTGAACCGGCGAGGTCCGCGGTCTCGTGCACGACATTGCCAGTAATGTACGTAAACGGCAGTTCGGTCAACGTCGCCGGGTTGAGATAATTGACCGTGCCCTGGCCCAACAACGCCAGCCCCACGCCTCCCATTCCTACGCTCCTCCCACTGACGAAATAGCGGGTTAAGCCCACTCCTCTCGATGAATAAAAAGATTGAGCGTGAAGCGAGCCGCACGCAAGCATCAAGGCCAGAAGCGTCCAACCGGCAATTGTCTTCTTTGAACCTCTCATCAAAACCTCAACTTTATCCGCTAGTTGGTGGGTGCAGTGCTAAAATCGATCTCCACCCGGGGAGCCAACTCCGGATCGGTTTGCGTCGAGTGTAGCGCCACTCGCGCGACATCCCGACCCGGCGTCAGGGTCCGCAAGATAAATCCATTGTTTTCGATGTCTTCATTGATCCAACGCTGGAAGATGCTTTGCAATCTAAAGAGCGAGTTTGGCGTGATGAGCATTTGTCCGGACGCGTCGAACGAAAAGACCACAGAAGTGACGGTAGAATCCACCCGAAACCGCTTGGGCGGCTCGAAGGGTTTGAACAGCACCTGCATGAAAACCCTGAAATCCTCGTCCGCGAGGATCGAATTTTCGCGCACTAAATTCAGCTTCATGGAGATTCGATTGATGGTCGATTCGCGCGGGATGGCGGAAAGATCGAATTTCAGCACCGTCTGCTGGCTGAATACATTATCGATGTAGAGCGGCCCCGGCGGCGGCTCGGCAACCTGGCGGGCCAGGTAGGTGTCCTGGGAAACATTGATGCTCAATGTGTCTCTCTCGGTGCCATTCAAAACATCCAGCTCCAAAACCGCCAGATTGGTGGGGCTTACACTGGAAAAGAATTCTTTGATGAAGGTGGAGTTGCTGCCACCGTCGATAAGAATTCCGTTATTCGGTCCCTTGGTGCTGTCGGCCCATTGCCGCACCAGCTCAACACCGGTCTGGTCAAACTCAAAGCGCACGATTTCCGTGATGGTGGAGTCGAAACCCACCACACCGCTGCCCACGGGTAGAATCTCCGCAGACGCGATGGGAACCGGATCGAATGCATCCTGGAACGTTTCCGCGGTGACCGTGGTTTCATCCCAATCCGCGGTGACCGGGTGCACGGTGGCCTCAAAAGTAGATTTGCTTTTGCCGTCGCTGAGGATGCCTTTCGTCCGCAGGAGCAGCGCGGCGTTCAAGATAACCACCGTGTCGGGAACATCTTCGAATCGCAACAGCGTTTGGGTTGCAACGCCGCCCAGAGATCCCACCAGCAGGTTCGAACTTCGCCCGGTGGCCGTAATTGTGTCGCTGAACGTCGCCTCCACCGCAAGGTCGCTCACCACGGTGCTGTCGATGCTCCCCCTGGCGTTCGGGTCCACGAAATCAAAGCCTTGAATCGGGGCATCGCTGCCACAGCCCAGGCCCATCAAAAGCAGCAGCCCGACGATCGCGCCCTGTCTAAGTAGGTGACACCTTTTTGTCATATATCAAACACCCGTCTCTCTCTTCCGCCTGTGGAATTCGCCATCTTGATAGACCACCTTACCCGACTTGATCACCGTATTTACCAGGTTCACTCCGAAATGGTAAGGCAGATGGTGGTAATTCGGTGCGTCCCACAGCACCAAATCAGCATTTTTTCCTACTTCTATGCTCCCCAATAAGTTCCCACGATTTATGGCCATCGCAGCGTGGTACGTCGCCGCGATGAGGGCTTCGCTGGGCCGCAAACGAAGCTTCAGACACGCCAGGGTCATCGTCAACGGCATGGATTCCGACATACACGTCCCCGGATTGAAATCGGTCGCGATGGCTATGGGGAGGCCCGCTTCCAGCATTTTTCTCGCGGGCGCGTAGGTCTCCTGGTTGAGAAAGAAATCCGCACCCGGCAAGAGAACCGGGACCACGCGCTGTTCTTTCATCCGTGCCCAGTCCCTCTGGTCGCTGTATTCGAGATGGTCGGCGGAGGCCGCGCCAAGCTCCGCGGCCAGGGCCGCTCCGCCCGTCCTGGTCAACTGTTCGGCATGAATCTTCAAACCGAATCCCGCACGTTTGGCTGCTTCCAAAACCCGCCGGGATTCCGCCACCGAAAACACATGAGATTCGCAAAACACGTCGCAAAACTCCGCCAAGCCGCGCTCCTTGACCGCGGGGATCATCTGCTCCACCACCACGTCGAGATACTCCGCTTTTCGTTCTCGAAATTCATCCGGAGTCTCATGCGCCCCAAGAAAAGTCGGTACTAACTCGATGGGATGCAGACCATCGAGCTCCGCGATGACCTCCAGAGATTTAATCTCGTCCTCCAGGCTCAAGCCGTACCCGCTCTTCGCCTCGACAGTGGTGGTCCCCAGCGACAGAAAGCGGTCCAAGCGCGGCAGCGCGGCTGCAATCAGCTCTTCCTTTGACGCCTGCCTCAGACTCCGCACGCTGGAACGGATGCCCCCTCCGGCAAGCGCGATTTCTTCATAGCTCTTGCCCAGCACGCGCATTTCAAATTCTTGTTCCCGGGTGGCAAAAAAAATGGGATGGGTATGGCAATCCACAAAACCCGGCGTGACGGTCTTCCCGCTGGCATCGATGACGACGGCGTCGGGTTTTAGCTCTACCCGCTGTTCCAGTTCCCCAGAGCTTCCCACAAACGAAATGACGCCGTCACTTACAGCCACGGCTCCGTCTGAGATCTCCAGAAACCCGGCAGGTTCGAAGTCCGAGCCCGGCACCGGCGTCGCCACCTGCGCAGCATGTTTGATCAGCAAATCTACGCTGGGTTTCTCCGCCATAGGCTACCGCATCGTGGGAATCTTTACGCCTTTTTCCTGCGCAGTGCGGATGGCTTCCTCGTAGCCCGCGTCGGCGTGGCGCGCGATCCCGATGCCGGGATCGTTGGTCAGAACGCGCTCCAGGCGAGCCGCGGCTTCCTTCGTACCGTCCGCCACGATCACCTGGCCCGCGTGGATGGAGTTGCCGATGCCCACCCCGCCGCCGTGGTGCACCGAAACCCAGGTCGCTCCGGAGACCGCGTTGAGCAGAGCGTTTAGAATCGGCCAATCCGCGATGGCATCGGAGCCGTCTTTCATCCCTTCGGTCTCGCGATTCGGCGACGCCACAGAGCCGGTGTCCAGATGGTCCCGCCCGATGACGATGGGCGCCTTGATTTCCCCTTTCCGCACCAACTCATTGATGGCCAGACCGAATTTGGCACGCTCGCCGTACCCCAGCCAGCAGATCCTTGCGGGCAGGCCCTGGAATGCCACGCGCTCCTGCGCCAGCTTGATCCAGCGGGTGAGTGCTCGGTCCTGAGGAAAAAGCTCCAACACGGCGCGATCGGTTCTGTAGATATCGTCCGCCTCGCCGGAAAGCGCCACCCAGCGAAACGGCCCCTTTCCCTGGCAAAACAGCGGCCGAATGTATTCCGGAACAAAACCGGGGAAATCGAACGCGTTCTTCAATCCGGCCTTGAACGCCTGTCCGCGCAGGTTGTTGCCGTAATCGAAGGTGACCGCACCCATCTCCTGCAGCGCCAGCATGGCCTCCACATGCTTCACCATCGAACCGTAGCTGCGGCGAATGTACTCGTCTGGGTCCTTCTCTCGAAGCCGCAGTGCGTCTTCCAGCGGCATGCCTGCGGGAACATAGCCGTTGAGCTCGTCGTGCGCAGAGGTCTGATCGGTGAGCACGTCCGGTACCACTCTCCGCTTCACCAGTTCCGGCAGCACCTCCGCACAGTTCCCAACTAGGCCCACGGAAACGGCTTCACCG
>CAYQOI010000006.1:0-4342 GCA_964419085.1 uncultured Cytophagia bacterium
GTGTTTTTGGACAGCCCCATTAAAGAGGGGTGTCATTAGCAAACGCTCATTTTCAAAACTCAACCGGACACTCATGACCTACGATAAGAAACAACCTGGCGACGTCAAAAAATCCAGCCGGGGCTGTCGCTGGTAAAATAGTTTTTGATTTTGGCGGAGATTTTGCCTAAAATTGTGCAGAATCGTTGGAATCAAAAGCGAGGCAAGCATGGCGAGAGGTTACTGGTTGATGAAATCCGAGCCGGATGTCTTTTCCTTTGACGACCTGAAGGCGGAACCGGGCGCCACCGCGCACTGGGATGGTGTGCGCAACTATCAAGCGAGAAATTTCATGCGGGATCAGATGAAGTCCGGCGACCTGGTGTTGTTCTATCATTCCAATTGTGAGGAGCCCGGTGTCGTCGGTGTGGCGGAAGTGGTGCGGGAGGCCTACCCCGACCACACCTCCTGGGACCCGGGTTCCAAATACTTCGATCCGAAATCCACGCCCGAAAACCCGCGCTGGTTCATGGTGGATGTGAGGTGGAAGGAGGCCTTCAAACGTCCGGTGACGCTGCGGCAGATCAAGCAAACTGCTGAACTGCAGAACATGTACCTGGTGCGCCGCGCTCGCCTCTCGGTGCAGCCCGTAGCGCCGGAGGAATTCGAGCTCATCTATCGGCTGGGAATGAAATGAGCGACACCCCCGATTCCAGGTTGGTGGATTATCTTCGGCGCGGCAGGCACATTCTGGTGTTTACCGGCGCGGGCATCTCCACCGGCAGCGGCATCCCCGACTACCGGGGACCACAAGGCGTGTGGACGCGGCGTCAGCCGGTTTACTACCAGGATTTCATGAGCTCCGCCGCGGCCCGGGCCGAATACTGGGATTACAAGCTGGAGGGCTGGGAGGCGTTTCGCCACGCGCAGCCCAATGCGGTGCACAAGGCCATCGTTCGGCTGGAGCAGGCGGAAAAGTTGCTGATGGTGGTCACGCAGAACATCGACGGCCTGCATGGCCGCGCGGGCACCTCCAAGGAAAAGCTCGTGGAGTTGCACGGCACCAATCTGGAAGTGGAATGTCAGAGCTGCCACGAACGCAGCGACCCCGCGCCGCATTTCGATTATTTCAAACGTACCGGCGAGGCGCCGTTGTGCCACTGCGGTGGTTACCTCAAACCCGCCACTATAAGTTTCGGACAAAGCTTGAGGGAAGACGACCTGCGCAGGGCGGCCTCTGCCGCGGAACAGGCCGACCTGGTTGTCGCGCTGGGTTCTACGCTGTCGGTGCATCCCGCGGCTTCGATCCCGTTAATGGCGGCCAACCGCGGGGTGCCGTATGTGATCATCAATCGGGGCGCCACAGATCACGATTCTCTCCCTTCGCTGAGCCTCAGGCTGGAAGGCGACGTCGTGGAACTCTTTCCGCCCGCGGTGGACGCGGCGCTGAACCCGATACGCTGAGCCGAGGCCGTCTGCGTGCGCCGCTTTTGTCCCGGATGAAATACAGCGCCATTCTTTTGCGTTGAGATTAGCGTGTTGTCATGTAGAGAGGAGAAACAGATGAGTCGACCCCCTGAAAGCCTGAACGACCTGGTGGCCCAGGTCGAACATATTTTCATGGAGCAGATTCCGTTCAACAAACTGCTGGGCATGCACGTGGAGAAGTTGAGCTTTGACGGCGTTGTCATCCGCGTCGACATGCGAGAGGAATTGGTGGGGAATTTCATTCAGGGGATTCTGCACGGCGGCGTGATTTCTTCCGTGTTGGACGTCACCGGCGGGCTCACCGCGTTCATGAGCCTGCTCAAGAAAATGGAATCCATCCCCGATCACGAAAAGCTCGCGCGGTTGTCGCGGTTCGGCACCATCGACCTTCGCATCGATTATCTGCGGCCGGGACGTGGCAAGTATTTCGTGGGCAGCGGCAACCTTTTGCGCAGCGGAAACAGAGTTGCGGTCACACGCATGGAACTGCACAACGACGAAAAGACGCTCATCGCAGTGGGGACAGGCACGTATGTGGTGGTCTAAAAGAGAGGAGAGGCAAGATGGCTGACGGGAGCCGAAAAGCGATTGTTTTGCTGGCGCTGGCCTGGGCGGTCTGTCTGGGGACAACCCAGCGCGGGTGGGCACAGGACAAGGCGCAACCCCGCATTTTGAACGCGGGGTTTCTCTGCGTCGATGGCGTGTTCAATTCCGAGTTGATGGCGCCCTACGACGTCCTGCAGCACACTTTTTATCGCGACTCTACGAACTACATTCGCTGTTTTATCGTCACACCGGACGGCGAACCTTTCGTCACCTTTGAGGGAATCAACGTCACGCCTCACTATGCGTTCGCGACCGCGCCGCGAATCGACATTCTCGTCATCCCGAGTACCGCCACCAGCATGACCGCCGACCTGGAGAATGCAAAGTTGATGCGCTGGGTGAAAAAGACCGTGGCTTCTGCGACGTACGTGATCACCGTCTGCGACGGCGCGTTTCCCCTCGCAGCAACCGGCGCCCTGGACGGCAGGGTGGCGACCACGTTCCCCTCAGACCGCGAGCGCCTGGCGCGGATGTTTCCCAAAGTCCGGGTGCGTCACGATGTCAATCTGGTCGCGGACGGCAAGTACATCACTTCGGTGGGCGGGGCGCTGAGCTACCAGCCCGCGCTCTATTTGGTGGAAAAACTCTACTCCAGGGAGCACGCCCAAAGAACCGCAAAAGGCCTGGTGTTGGACTGGAACCTGGAGCGCGTGCCGCACCTGGTGGTGCAGCGCGACACCGCGGGGAGTCGGTGACGACGGAGCCGGAGAGGGAGTTCAGTTCCGAGATTTTTTCTTTTGTGCCTCGGAAATTCGCGTTCTGGCCATCTCTTCTGCCACCTCGGAAGGCAGTGCGCCTGCGTGTTTTGCCGTTTCCAGAACCTTCCTCGTCGTCTCCTTGATTCGGTCGATGAGCGGCGTGCGGTCCGGGAGGCCCATGAGCGTCTCGCCGATGCCCTCGATCACCGCGCCGGCCGAAGAGACCACATCGGGAACGCAGAGAATCTCGCGGGCCACCAGTTCCTGCTCTGCCTTTTGGTCGGCCAGAAAATTGTTGGCCGCGCCGCAAATGGCCCAGGCTTTTATCTTGCGCGCGACCCGGGCGGTCACGACCCCACCTGCCCCGCACGGCGCCACGAGATCCACGGGTGTGGCGAGGATGTCTTCTGCGTTCAAGGTGTGCGCGCCCAGCTCTGCCGCCAGTTTCTGGGCTTTTCCGGGAACGACATCGGCGACGAGAACCTCCGCGCCGGCCTGACTAAAGATGTGCGCGACCGCTGCGCCCACGGCTCCGCACCCCTGCACCGCGACCCGCAGGCCGCGTACGCCGGCCAACCCTCGCATCTCCGCACACGCCTCCGCCGCGCGCAGAACCCCCAGAGCCACGGAATGGGCGAGGTCCGTTTCGTTGGTGTGGACAAAACGCGTGGTGCGGGCCATCGCCCGCAGGTCATCCGGCGTGGTTCCGAGGTCGCCCGCAGTGCGAAAGATGCCTCCCAGTTCCTCCACGAACGCGCCGAGCTTCTCAAACGCGCGGGTGCGGTCCAGGTCGTCGTGGTCCAGGACGACCGCCTTGCCGCCGCCGGCATCGAGACCGGCCAGCGCACATTTGATGGTCATGGTACGGGCCAGGCGCATCGCGTCCTGCAGTGCAGCCTGCACCGACGGGTAGCGTCGCGTCCGCACGCCACCTGCCGCGGGTCCGAGAGTGAGGCTATCGAGTACGACGAACGCCTGCAAGCCTGACCGTGGCTCGCTGTACGCAAAACAGCGTTCGACGTGTTGTGTGGCAAGGATTTGGAAGAAGCGCTCCATGTTTTGGGTCAGGGTCTGTGGGTTGTACTTCGTTGGAGCCGTAAAAGATTCACCCGGTGTTCATAGAGGCGTGGGCCGGGAAACTTTTGCTTGATTAAATGACGGGAAATGGCTATTTTCTTTGCTACGAGAAACCGTGGAGGTATCTGAGCAGACATATGAGTGTCTTAACGCCGGTCGCCGTGGAGCACAGGTTTGACGCGCTGTTGCACGATTGGCGGCGGGAAATAGATAAACGGCTGTTGCGCGTACTGCAAGGGCGTTCTCCGTCTTTGCTCTATGGGCCGGTAAAGTATGTCCTGGAAGGCGGCGGCAAACGCATCCGTCCGATTCTGGTGCTGCTTGCCTGTGAAGCCGTAAACGGCCGCGTCGACGCGGCCTGGGACGCGGCGGTCGCAGTGGAGTTGCTGCACAACTTCACCCTGGTCCATGACGACATCATGGATCGTGACGACACCCGCCGCGGCAGGCTCACCGTGCACAAGAAATGGGACGGTGCGACCGCGCTGCTGGCG
>CAYQOI010000006.1:4352-20245 GCA_964419085.1 uncultured Cytophagia bacterium
GGAGACGGACTCGTCGCGCTGGCGTTTCAGACGCTGCTGCAAACAACCTCGGGTCGCATTCGGCAGATCGCCCGCGTGTTCACCGATGGCATCGTGGAGCTGTGCGAGGGGCAGGCGCTGGACATGGCATACGAGACCCGGCAGGATGTGACGCTGGAAGAGTACCTGGTGATGATCCAGAAAAAGACCGCGCGCTTGCTGTACGTTGCCGCCACCGTCGGCGGGCTGGTGGGAGAAGGTACGCAGGAACAGGTGACTGCGCTGGGGGAATTCGCCTTCAACCTCGGGTGTGCCTTCCAAATCCAGGATGACCTTTTGGACATCACTTCCGATGAAGCGACGCTTGGCAAAACCTACGGCAGCGACGTGAAGCGCAAGAAACAGACCTACTTGCTGGTGCATGCGCTGACCCACGGCGACACGGGCGCGCGACAGCGTCTGCGCAACCTCCTTTCCGCACCGCGAATAGAGGAAGAAGAGATTCAGCAATTCAAGCAGATTCTGGAAAAGATAGGCTCCATTTACGCCGCCCAAGCCGATATAGAACGGTACCTCACCGAGGCACAAAGACATCTCGAAACTCTACCGCCAACTCAAGGAAGGGAAGACCTCTTTAGCCTGCTGAGCTTTATTTCCAATCGCAATGCATAAACGCCGGGCCGTGACCACTGCATGAATACGGATTTTTTATTTTTCTGTTTGATGGGCGGAATTGTCTCCGCGGATACCGAATCGGTAGGGCAAACCATGGTGTCGCAACCCATCGTGGCTTGCACCGCGGCGGGCGCGCTTTTCGGCAACCTGCCTCTCGGCGCTACGGTTGGGCTGCTGCTGCAATTGCCATATTTAGTGGAACTTCCTGTGGGTGGAGGCCGGGTCTCGCTGGGGAATCTGGGCGCGTTTGTGGCGGCCGGGGTGGCGGCACAGGCCCACAGTACGTTCACGGCCTACCCGAATGCCGTTCTGTTGGGTTCGGTGTTCTGGGGCATCCTGCTGAGCTGGATAGGGGCGCCTCTGGTGAGCGTGACGCGCACCTTGAACCTGCGCCTTCTGCGCCTCGCCGATGCCGCAGCGGAGCGTTGTGACCTGAAGATGTTGACTCGACTGCAATATGCCGGCGCGTTCATCGCGTTGGTTTTTGGGGCCTTGTTTTCTGCGGCGGGGCTGGTTGTGGGTACGTTTTTGATTTCACGCCTTTTGCAGTTTGCGCCTGGCTTTCTGGATTGGCTGGAGGCGGTGTCGCATCTGGTCAAGCCCGTCTTGTTGGGCGCGGGCGCGGGGGCTATTCTGTGGCTTTACGTGACCAAAAGCACGCGGCGCTACGCAGCGCTCGGCGCGGCGGCAGGGCTCTTACTGGTGTGGCTGATTTGAGGAGGAAGATGAAAGAAGCGCCCGCGCTGCGACCGGTGGAGTTGCTGAGAATTTTGTGGCGCAGCCTGTTCATTCAAGCGACATGGAACTACGAACGGATGCAAAGCCTCGGTTACTGTTTTGCCCTGATCCCGTTTGTGCAGAAACTTTTCGATGCCGCCGAGTGTAAGCGTTTTCTTAGGCGCAATCTGGAATTTTTCAACACGCATCCTTATATGGTCGGTTTTCTTTTGGGTGCAACCATGAATTTGGAGTACACCGCGCGGCGGGAAAACCTGAGGTTCGATGAAATAAACCGGCTGAGAAAGCGGTTGAGTGAGTCATCTGCGGGGATTGGGGATCAGCTCTTTTGGCGCTATCTCAAGCCTGTTTCCGCGATTGTCGGTGTTTTGCTCTGCTTCCACTCCCCTGTTTGGGGACTGGTTGCCTTTCTGAGCTTGTACAACCTGCCACACTTTTACGTCCGGGTTGTGGGGCTGCAAGAAGGGATTGCCAGGGGTGTGGACGTGGTACAGAGCCTTACGCTACAGAGGTTCCGACAGGTCTTCGGCGTGTTAAAACGTGGGGCAGCTTTTGCATCCGGGCTGCTTCTGGTGGTCGCCGGGTCACGGTTCGGTCCGCGTTTGGGCGAGGAGACCCTGGCTTTTTCTGTGGCTTTGCTTGTCACGGTGCTGCTGCTACGCCGCAACGTTGCGGTCCCGGCGATTCTGCTTTTGCTTGTTGCGGCACTCCTGACCAGCGGGTTGGTTTTAGCGTTGGAGCAGTAAAATCGAGCAACACTCTATGGTGCGGAAGCAGGTTAGAATTAAAAATAAATTGGGTTTGCACGCAAGGCCGGCTGCACAAGTTGTCAAAACCGCTTCGAAATTTAAATCGGATGTGTTCTTAGCCAAAGATGACCACGAGGTGAACGGCAAGAGCATCATGGGTGTGATGATGCTCGCGGCCGAGATGGGCAGTACTGTGACCATCATCGCGAACGGGGAGGACGAGGTGGAGGCCGTGGCGGCTCTGGCGGAACTTTTCGAGCAGAAATTCAGCGAGGAGTGAACCTGCATCGATGAAAAAAAAGAATCGAGAGAAGCTTGACACCTATGTTTTGCAGGGCATTCCCACCTCGCCCGGCATCGCGGTCTCCAAGGTCTTCCTGCTGCAGGGGGAGACCGTCAAGATCGATTCTACCAAGATCGAAGAAGACGAGGTGGACGAGGAAGTGGAGAAGTTTGTCTCTGCGGTGCAGAAGGCCAGGCACGAAGTGAAAACCCTGCAGAGCCGGGTTGCGCGACGCATCGGTGCGGAGAATGCCAAGATCTTCGATGTGCACAAAATGCTGCTGGGCGACAGCGTGGTCATCGAGGAAACCATCAACAACATCAAGAAAGCGAAGAAGCGAGCCGAGTACGCGTTCTATGAAGTGATGGAGAGGTACCAGAGTACGCTGAGCAACAGCTCCAAGGAATTCTTTCAGAGCCGCATATCTGATTTGAAGGATGTAAAACGCCGTGTGATCCGGCACATTCAGGGCGACCGCACCGACTACCTCAACCGGCTGGAAGGGTCGGCTGTCATCGTCGCCCGCGACCTGACCCCCTCGGACACGGTGGGGTTGGACAAGCGCAAAGTGCTCGGCTTCGCCACCGACCTGGGCGGGCGAACCTCACACGCCGCGATCATGGCGCGTTCCATGCGGGTCCCCGCAGTGGTGGGGCTGCATAAGGCTTCTTCCCTGGTGCGGGATGGGGACCGCATCATCATCGATGGCTTCGAGGGGAAGGTGATCATCCGTCCCGATGAGAAGACCATCAAACATTATCGCCAATTGCAGGCCAGGCAGGTTCGCTTCGAATCCAGTTTGACGGAGTTGCGGGATTTACCCGCGATTACCCTCGATGGGAAGGAGATCGAGCTCTCCGCCAATCTGGAGTTTTCCGACGAAGTGGATGCGGTGAAGTCCGCGGGTGCCAGGGGCGTGGGGCTGTACCGCACCGACTATCTGTATCTGAGCAAAAGCCAGCTTCCCACCGAAGAAGAGCAGGTGGAAGAATACGCGAAAATCGTCCAAAAGATCGCACCGGATCCGGTGATCATTCGCACCATGGATCTGGGTGGCGACAAGCAGCCCCAGTCGATTCTGATTCCGCCGGAGGAGAATCCGTTTCTCGGCTGGCGAGCCATTCGCATTTCCCTGGAGCGGCAGGACATCTTTCGCGAGCAATTGCGTGCGATTTTTCGGGTCAGTGCGCTGGGCAGCGTGAAGATTCTCCTGCCGATGATCTCCACGCTGGATGAGCTCTATGAGTGCAAAGAGATCATCTCCCGGGTCAAAGCCGAGTTGAGCAAGGAAAAAATCCCCTTCGACCCGAATGTGGAAATCGGCGTGATGATCGAGGTTCCCTCTGCCGCTCTGTTGGCCGACAAGATTGCCACGGAGGTGGATTTTCTCAGCATCGGGACCAACGACCTCGTGCAGTACCTGCTCGCGGTGGACCGCGGTAACGAACGCATCGCCTATCTGTACAAGCATTTGCACCCGGCGGTTTTACGTCTCATTCGGGACGTGATCGACGCCGGGCACCGCGCCGGTGTGTGGGTGGGAATGTGTGGCGAGATGGCTTGCGACCCGCTTGCCACGCTCATTCTTGTGGGGCTTGATCTGGATGAATTCAGCGTCAGTCCCCTTTCCGTTCCCGAAATCAAAAAGATCATCCGGGGAACAGACTATCGCGAAGCCGCACGGATCGCCAAAAAAGCCATGGGGTTCGACACCGCATCCGAAGTCGAACGCTTTATGACCAAGATCATGAGAAAGAAGTTCAAAGACATCAAGCTGTGAGCGAGATCACGAAAGCGGCGGGAGACCTGAGTCTCCAGGCTTTTTCCACATACGACAAGTCGGGCATGCTGGAGCGGGTGTTGCGGTTTTCCGAGCAACTGCGTCACGCACAGGAGATCGCGCAAAGCACTGAGGTCCGGCTGGAACGGTCGCGCATCCGGAATGTTTGCATCTGCGGAATGGGAGGCTCTGCGATCGGCGGGGACCTGGTGCGGTCTTTCTCTGCGGATCAACTCAGCGTACCTGTTGTGGTGAATCGCGACTACACCGTGCCCAATTTTGTGGACGAAGGGACGTTGGCCGTGGTCTCCAGTTACTCGGGCAACACGGAGGAAACGTTGTCCGCGTACGAACAGGTTTGTCAACGCCGGGCCCAGGTGGTGTGCATCACTTCAGGTGGGACGTTAGGTGAACAGGCCGGACGGAACGGGCACCCGGTGTTTGTCATCCCCGGCGGGTTCCCCCCGCGCTCGGCTCTGGGATATCTGACGGTTCCTTTGCTTTACGCCTTGCATTACGCCGGACTCCTGGTGGATCCTTCGCCGCAAGTCGCCGAGGCGGTCTCGTTGCTTGCGGAGTTGAATGAGGAATATGGTCCGGATGCGGAAGCGAACCTGGCCAAGGAATTGAGCTTACACCTGCACGGCAGCGTGCCGCTCATTTACGCTGCGGCCGCGCGCGTGGATGCGGTTGCGTTGCGGTGGAAGGGGCAGCTTGCCGAGAACGCCGAGATGCTGGCGTTTTGCAACTCCTTCCCGGAGCTGACCCACAACGAGATCATGGGGTGGGGGCCCAACCGAGAGGTCAATCAGCGGTTTCGCGTCGTGTATCTGAAGGACAGGCAGGACCACCCGCAGGTGGTGAAACGAATGGCGCTCGCCCGGGAGGTGTTTGAACCGCAGGCCGGTTCCGTTTTCGAGGTGCGAAGTCGAGGGGAGTCTTTGTTCGCTCGCATCTTTTCTTTGATTTTTCTGGGGGATATGGTCAGCCTTTATCTTGCGGTGCTCAACGGCGTCGACCCAACCCCGGTGAAGCATATTGAAAGTATGAAGCGACGCCTACTGCAAAGCTGAGCGCTTGCGGAAAGGGGTCGCTTTGGTCGCATTGGGGAAAACGGACCTCGGTGCGAAGAAAGTGTTTTAATCCAAATCTATAGTGAAAGGAGCGAATTCATGTCCTCAATGTTATTTACCTCTGAGTCGGTGACCGAGGGACATCCCGACAAGATAGCGGATCAGATCTCCGATGGCGTGCTCGACGCGATCATGGCCGACGACCCTAACGGCCGAGTTGCGTGCGAGACCTATGTCACCACCGGATTGGTGATGGTGGGCGGAGAGATCACGACCACGACCTACGTGGACATCCCCACGCTGGTGCGCGGGATCGTCAAGGAAATCGGCTACACGGATGCGAGTTTCGGTTTCGACTACCTCACCTGCGCGGTGATGAACACGGTGCAGCATCAGTCCCCCGATATCGCGCTGGGCGTGGACAAAGACGGCGCGGGCGACCAGGGGATGATGTTTGGCTTCGCAGTCAACGAGACCCGAGAGCTCATGCCTCTCCCCATTATGCTGGCGCACCGGCTCACCATGCGACTGGCAGAGGTGCGTAAGTCGGGCATTCTGCCCTACATCCGTCCCGACGGGAAATCGCAGGTGAGTGTCCGCTATGAGGGCGGCAAGCCCATCAAGGTGGACACCGTGGTGATCTCCACACAGCACGAGCCGGATGTCGACCAGGAGACCATCCGGCATGATGTCATCGAGAAAGTGATCAAGCCGGTGATGCCTGCCGACTTTTATGACGAAAACGACATCGTTTATCATGTCAATCCCACGGGTCGATTCGTCGTGGGAGGCCCGCACGGCGACACCGGTCTTACGGGTCGCAAGATCATCGTCGATACATACGGTGGGTACGGCCGTCACGGCGGCGGCGCGTTTTCGGGGAAGGATCCGACGAAGGTGGATCGCTCTGCCTCCTACGCTGCGCGCTACGTGGCCAAGAACATCGTCGCCGCGGGGTTGGCGGAGCGTTGCGAGATTCAATTGGCCTACGCCATCGGGGTGGCGGAGCCGGTTTCCATCCGGGTGGAGACGTTCGGCACCGGAAAAGTGCCCGACCAGGAGCTTTCCAAGCGAGTGGCCAAGAATTTCGATCTGACGCCCAAAGGTATCATTAAGATGCTGGACTTGCGGCGGCCCATTTACAAGAAAACGGCAGCCTACGGCCACTTCGGCCGGGAAGAGGAGAGCTTCACCTGGGAAAAAACCGACAAGGCCGAGGTTTTGGCCAGAGGGTAACCGTTGATCCTGGGTCTCGGTTTTCTTTTGACGCTGTTCTCCGAGTCGACCGGAAGAGAATCGTCAAGGAAGCGCGTTTCAGGAAGACCGGCGAAAAGAGTTAGGTAAACAAACAAGATGAACAATGAGGTGAGATAGTGAACTACGACATCAAGGATATCAATTTAGCCGACGAGGGCAAGCGGAGAATCGAATGGGCTGAGAATGACATGCCGGTTCTTCGCCAGGTTCGCGAAAAATTTTCCAAAGAGCAACCGCTTGCGGGAAAAAACATGTCTGCCTGTCTGCATGTGACGGCGGAAACGGCCAACCTGGCGCGTACGTTGAAGGCCGGTGGGGCGAATCTCGTGCTGTGTGCCTCCAATCCTCTCTCTACGCAGGACGATGTGGCGGCGTCGCTGGTGCGGGACTACGAGATTCCGGTGTTTGCCATTCACGGCGAAGACAACGAAACCTACTACAAGCACATCAAGGCGGCCATCGAGCATCAGCCGGTGGTGACCATGGATGACGGCGCGGATCTGGTGTCGTCGATTATTTCCGACTACCCGGAAATCGGGAAGCATGTGCTGGGGAGCATGGAGGAGACGACCACCGGCGTCATTCGGCTGCGCGCGATGGAACGCGACAACGCGCTGAAGTTTCCGGTGATCGCGGTCAACGATGCGGTGACCAAGAACTTCTTCGACAACCGCTACGGCACGGGACAATCCACCATCGACGGGATCATCCGGGCTACCGATGTCTTGCTCGCCGGCAAGAACGTGGTGGTGGTGGGGTACGGCTGGTGTGGCAAAGGCGTGTCCATGCGCGCCAGAGGCATGGGGTCGAATGTCATCGTGACCGAGGTGCAGCCGGTGCGGGCGCTGGAGGCGGTGATGGACGGCTTTCGTGTCATGTCTATGCAGGAAGCCGCGAAAATCGGCGACCTTTTCATCACTGTCACAGGCGATATTCATGTGATTCGGAAAGAGCATTTCCGTGAAATGAAAGACGGCGCGATCATTTGCAATTCCGGCCATTTCAACGTGGAATTGGATCTTGACGGCTTGAAGGAGCTCTCCAAGGAGGTCCGTCGGGGCGTGCGGAGAAACGTGGACCAGTACATTCTGGAAGACGGCCGCCGGATCAACTTGCTGGGCGAAGGCCGGCTGATCAACCTGGCCGCGGCCGAGGGACACCCGGCCTCGGTGATGGACATGAGTTTTGCCACTCAGGCGCTGGCAACCGAGTTCGTGATCCAGAATGCGGGCAAGCTGGGCGCAAAGGTCTACACGGTGCCCGAGGAGATCGAAAACTGGGTGGCCACGCTCAAGCTGCGCTCCATGGGCATCACCATCGACGAGTTGACCGAGGAGCAGAAAAAGTACCTGGAGTCGTGGGAGATGGGGACCTAACCGTCTTTCACATCGACGAGGAGAAAGCCCGGTGTGCGCCCGTACATTGGGCTTTTTGTTAGCGGATTGTTCTCTTCCCGACCACCCGCGTCTGGTTTCGCAAAATCTCACCAGTGACTTGAACGGTTGTTCACAGTTTCCTCCCACCTCGCTTTTCTGCACCTAAAGGTTTGAATTTGCCCTGCCGATACAGGAAGCGTTCACGTTCTTCCTTCGGACTGCTGTTACGGGAAATTCAAATTTAGAGGAAACGTTTCGTATGTCCACTCGCAGAACACGATCCCTGTTACGCGACGCGGGCTTGAGGTTGGGACTATGCCTGTTTTCTGTGTTCTACTTCATGTCCTGCTCTTTCAAGAAACCGAGTGCTCCTTCCTGGAACACACAGGTTAACGTGCCCCTTATCAACAAAGTCTTCACCATGGCCGACATCGCCGATGACGAGTCGTCTCTCAGCATCGACAGCACAGGCATTCTAACACTGAATGTCGACGCCGACCTGGATGATTACTTCGTCGGGGACCAGCTTCACGTGAAATCGTTGAGTCAAAGCGTGGGCGTTGAGTTGGGTGATTTCAGAATCTCGGATCCGGGCGCGGAGTCTACCAGCGTCGCGCTGCGGGAGATCTTTGCCCAGGCCGATGCCCTCGACGGGCAAACGGTGGTGGTCCCCTCCTTCAGTTTCGACACCACGCCCAAGTCGCTGAATCCGTACGACAACTTTAGCTACATCGTGGTGAAAACCGGAACGATCTTCTTGCGGGTGACCAACAATCTGGCGGTCCCGCTGGGAAGCCCGCTGCGTTTGGAGCTCAGGGATGCGGTGCAGGACACCGTCATCACGTTCACGGAATCGTCCGCGCAGGTGGCGCCGGGAGAAACGCGATCTTTTACCGTGCCGCTCAGCGGCAAACGGATTCCCAACCAAGTCTCGGTCAAGATCAGCGGCCAATCGCCCGGGAGTGGGGGGCAACCGGTGGCTGTAGATGCAAGCAGCAGCTTTGACGTGGAGGCGGAGATCACCGGATTGAGCGTTTCCGAAGCGTTTGCCAAGATTCCGGGGCAGGTGGTGAACCATGAGGAACGCTTCGCGATCAGAGATTCGGTGGTGATCATGGATGCGCAGATCGAAAGCGGAACCGTCGACCTGACCTTCGGAGGCAGCTTTCCGCTGGATGCGAAGGTGGTTTACTCGCTTCCCGATTTCGTAAACGCTTCGGGTCAGGCGTTGGTGGATTCGTTTTTTGTCTTTCGGAATACGAATGCCACGGTCCACCTGGACCTCTCCGGATACGCGCTGCGGCCGGAGCCGGCCGAATTGGGACAGCAGCGAGTGCGCATGCTCGCAACCATCAAAACGGTGGACACGGGCAATCAATTTGTGCTGGTACGCAGCCAGGACGATGTGCGCGCGGAGTTCAATATGACGGATCTGCGGTTTGCCCGCGTTACCGGCAAACTCGGCGAGACCGAGATCGATGTAGCTCAAAGCGAAATCGATTTCAACCTCCCGGCGGACATCGACAGCATTTTCTTCCAGACCGCGCGGATGGAATTGCAGATCAACAACGGGATCAACTTTCCGGCCACAACCGAGTTGCGCATCGAAGGGCAAAACGAGGCGGGCGCCGTGGCGGAAATGTCCGTCCACGAACCTATTCTGCCTGCCCTGACGCCCGGTGTCCCGCGCACCTCCACCATCGTTTTGGACCAGCAAAACAGCAACATCAACGAATTCATCAGCATCCTGCCCAGTTTGCTGCGCGTTGCGGGCAAGGTGAAAGTCGGCGATAGCGACTGGGTGGGAACGGTGTCCAAGAACGATTATATCAACGGGACGGTGAAACTGACCGCGCCCATGTCTCTGCGCTTGCCCCAGCAGAGTGTGGACTCCGATCCCGACAAGCTGACCATCGACCAGGATGTGCGCGATAAGATTATCGCCAATTTGGGTCCCGGGAAATTCGTCGTGCAGCTCGGGAATCATCTACCGGTGGGCGCGGATGTGGTGTTCTTTTTCTCCCAGGATAGCACCACCGTGTTCGACAACCCCATCCTTCAGGTGGGAGCGGTCCGGACGGAAGCCGCGCAGGTGGACAGCGCGGGTTTTGTCAAGGGGGAGTTGGCCACCGAGACCACGCTTGATCTCAGCGAACAGGATCTGCGCACTTTCTTGCTCAGCCCCATTTACGTCGGCATTCGAGTGAACACCGACGGTACGGCCGGCAGATTTGTGAATATCCGGGGGGCGGACTACATCCAAGTGAAGTCTTTTGCCCAGATCACCGTCAAAATCAACCAGGATTGACCGCATGAAAGCACGATTCTCGCTTCCGCTTTTCGTTTTCGTCCTTTTCGCCCTTTGCAGCTCCGTTTCCGCGCAATCGGGCATTTCCAACGCGCGCAGCGTGGCGATGTCGGGTGCGTTTACCGGGTTGGCCCGCGGGGTCGAGGCTCCCGCGTGGAATCCCGCGAACCTGGCGCTGACAGCCAGGCGCAAGTACCACTTGAATCTCTTTTCCTTCGGCGTGGGATTTCACAACAACAGCTTTTCCAAGAAACAGTACGATCTCTACAACGGTGCTTTTTTGACCGAACAGGACAAGCTAGATATTCTGGCCAGCATTCCCTCCGACGGGCTGCGGGTGGACCTGGGCACCGAAGTCCAGGCCATGGGGATTTCCATCGGAAATTTCGCCCTCACGGCTTCGGCGCTCGGGGCCTCAGACTTCTCGCTTTCCAAAGACATCGTCGACCTCATTCTCATGGGTAACGACCTCAATCGAACCTACGATGTGGGCGCGACATCTGGGCAGGGGTTCGGTGTGTCGAGTTTTGCGTTTTCGTTCGCTCTTCCGGTGAAGCTGGCCGGTTTTCACCGCTTCGCGTTCGGCGCCTCGGGCAAGTATCTGCTGGGGCTGGTGTACGGCGAGGTGAAAGAAGCCAGCAGCTCGGTGTCTACGGATATCGATGGTGTACACGGAAACGGCCGCGTGGTCATCGATCGCGCGTTGGGTGGCAACGGCCTGGCATTTGATTTCGGCGTGGCCGCGCAGCTCAACGAAAGCTGGTCGATGAGCCTGGGGGTGCTGAACGCGGTGAGCTCGATGAAATGGAACAAGAGTACCAAACGGTTCATCTACACCTTCCGCGCGGATTCGGTTTCCGCGGAAAAGCTTCAGGACTCCGACATCGATTCGGTGGTCGTGCGCTCCGACCAGACCATCGACATCGAACCCTTTCACACGACCTTACCTCCCCAATTGCGATTCGGTCTGGCCCGCTCCACCCGGCACTGGACCTTCGATGTCGATTATACTCAGGGATTGAAAAAGGTCGCGGGCGTTTCCACCAGGCCGAGGATCGCGTTTGGCACCGAACTGCGCCTCATACCGCTTCTCCCGTTGCGCGCGGGGATCGCGTCGGGCGGCAGGCGCGGCCTGTCGAGCTCCGCCGGCTTCGGACTGGATTTCTCTGCCTTTTCGTGGGATTTCGCCCTCTCCAGCAGAGGCGGCCTGTTTTCGGGCCGCGGGCTGGCCGTTGCCTTCGATTGGATGTTTCGTTTCTGAACGGCCAGCGAATGACTCTGGTTACTTCCCCGGAGGATTAACGCCTCCGGGGGATGAACGTCCCCCGGTAACCTGAAGCTTTCATTCGTTCAAACACTACTTCCGGGTCGAGAACAGAAAAAACCCACCGAGGGCGAGGAACACCCCGTTCGCAAGCCAGGCAGACACGGTGGGCGGCAGGTTGCCGTTGTAGCCTAAGGTCTGAAACAGCTTGATCATGCCGAAATAGAGAAAGCTCACCAGAAAGCTGATGATGATTCCGGCAATCACGCCGCTGCGTTTTCGATTGGAGGCCAGAGAGACACCTAGCAGCGTCATGATACAACTGGCAAACGGCACCGAAACTTTCAGATTCAGGTCCACCAGCCAGCTTCGCGGGTTTCCGCCGTTTCGAATGACTTCCCGGATAAAATTCTTCAACTCGCCGTACGACATGTCTTCCGGCGAGATCTGCGTCTCGGCCAATTGCTCCGGATAGAAATCCAGCAGGTTCGCCGGTCTTTCCGCGAAGGACTTTGCGGTTTCGCCGCTGTCGGAGAAGGTTCTTTGGTAGCCTCCCAGCAAGACCCAGGTGGAGTCGCGCCACTGCATCTCCTGTGCGTCCAACCGTTCGATGAAATGGTCCGCAGCATGCCGTTCGATGCTCACCTTGTGGGCCGTGTTGTCCCGGGTGTCGAAATAGCCGATAAAGATCAAACGGTTGAGCTCGTCGCGCATGAAGATATTCGTAACCTTGGTTTTTAGGTGTTTGCCCAGCGTTTCCAGGTACTCCTTTTCGATTTCGGTTTTTTGGCGGTTGGTCTGAGGCACGATAGTTTCGCCGAAGTAAAGCGCTGACAGGCTGATAAAAACACTGAATGCGAGGACGGGGGCCACTGCGCGATAGAGAGGAATTCCCGCAGACCGGATCGCGGTCAGTTCGTTGTACCGAGCCATCTGTCCAACACTAAACAGACTGGAGAGCAGCACGGCGATGGGTAAAACCAGGACGACGATGAACGGCGTGTAGACCAAATAGTACTGGACGATCACGTCTTTGGGGACATTGCGGTCCAGGAATTTTCCCAGATTGCCGATCAGGTCCACCACGATCACGATCAAGAGGAAGGCGATGACCGCAAAGATCAGAATCGAGACGAACCGGCGCAAGATGTAGGAATCGAGGATTTTCATCTGACGCGTCCCATGCGTGCGACCAGGTAGAGGCCGGCAATTCCCACCAACACATTGGGCGCCCACATGGCCGTTTGCGGCGAAATGATCTGGCGGTCGGCCAGCGATTCGCCCCCGATCAGGCAGATCCAGTACAGAAGAAAGAAGCCCAGGCTCAACCCGGCGCTCAAAAGCATGCCGCCTTTCCGCACGATGATTCCCAACGGCGCGCCGATGAGAATGAACACCACACACGCGGTGGGAATCGCGTATTTTTTGTGCACCTCCACCAGAAACATGTCGTTGGTCCTTTGAAACGACCGGATCATGTTGGCGTCGGCTTTGATCAACGCGAGCGTTCGTTTGTGGTCTGCCAGGATCTGTTTCAACGTGGGCCGGGTCGCTTGCCCGATGTACCGGGACCAGAGTTTGTCGAGCTTCTCGCGGATGTCCTGCCTTCTTTCCGCGATTTTCTTGCGGTTGTTTTGGACATCGGCCATCAGTTGTGCCGCGCTTTTCTCTCTATCCCCGCGATAGCCGGAATTCCGGCGGGTCAAAATCATCTCTGTAACCGGGATGCGGATGACCATGCGGGGAAACTGCACCCGCTGGAATTCGTTGAGATTGACGATGTTGACACTTTGCGCTTCCCCGTCGGTGAGCGCGATTTCGAGCAATCCCGTGTGCTGGTCTACATGGATCCGGCCCTGGCGGGCCACAATGGTTTTGATTTCGTTGGCATTCGTCTGGTCGTAGATGGTGACGTTTTCCACCAGGGAGAGGGAGTCGCGGTCCTGGACCTTTTCCACTAAGATGCTGTAGTGCGGGATGTCGGTATAAAAAACGCCGGAGTCGAGATTGATCATCGGTTTTTTGCGGGCGATGTCCATGGCCAACAGCCGCGCACGGTGGTTGAAATTCGGCAAGACCGAGTTGTTGAACCAGACCAGGGCCCCTCCCACCACCGCGGCCACGAGCAGCACGTGCGGCAGGATTTGATAGAGACTGACACCTCCGGCGCGCATCGCGGTGATTTCGTTGTCCGCAGCCAGGCGTCCAAAGGCCATCAGCGTGGCGGTGAGCACGGCCATGGGCACGGAAAGCGCGATCATCCAGGCGAGATTCAGGAACAGGAATTCGAGAATCACGCTCAAGGAGAGGCCTTTGCTCAAGAATTTTCCCAAATCACGAAACAACAGATTCAGGATGAACGTTAAATTGATCGCCAACATGGCGAAGAGGAACGGCCCCAGATGTTCCTTGACCACGTACCTCGGCAGAATTTTCATTTCAGACTCATCATCGTTGTCGCTAAGAATATAGTGTTTAACTGTCGGAGGATCAACTGTGTTTCTGCTCGACGACAGGAAAGGACGCCTATCGGTGCATTTTTTTCTTGCTATTCTTGAGTAGAATCACTAACTTAGCAGCGATTTTTGGCAAAATCCACTTTTCAGACTCAAAATCGTATCCCGGGAGGCACTATCGATCCGTTGTTATCGATTCGATGAATGATCTAACAAGCGGCCGGTTTTTTGCCGGCGCCACGAACTTCGGTTCTGGTGGGTCGTTTGTGCGCATGACTTAGAAGTAACTCTCGGGATAATGATTCTTCGAATACGCCGCCTAACATTTGTCCTTATCTTATTCTCGTTCGCATTCGTTAAGGGGTTCGTCTTAACGCTGCATGCGTTGCCGAAGAATGCGCCTGCGGTGGGGCTGAAAGTGCGGCCTGAGCCCGCTTCCCCCCTGGTGCTGACACAGGAACGCGAAAACGCTTACGCCTTCTTTCACAGCTATCTCCCGGGCACCAGCAGGAGGTTTTCATCGAGCATTCAGCTGGAATTCGATTTTGAGTCCCTGGATTCGTTTATCGCCCTGCGGGGAACGATTCTGGGCGATGACCTGCTTGTGCCATACCTGCTCACCTTCGACCAGTACACGAGATTGATGCATCGAGTCGAGGCGGCGCGAAGCTGGCACGCCTATGTGATGCAGAGCTTTACCGAAGGGGATGGCACCGAGGGCGGCACGGGCGGAATCAATCTGGATATTCCGGTCAAAATCAGGAGCAAGGCTTTCAGGAAAATATTCGGCAGCGGCACGGTGGGCCTGACGGTCACCGGAGATATTCGCATGCAGGCCAAGCTGCACCGTGAAGATCGCAGCGAGGTGCGCACCGCGCTGACCCGCGGGGCCACGACCAACTTCAACATGCAACAGGTGCAGCGCTTTCAGGTTACCGGTAAAATCGGCGACAAGGTGACGGTCAACGTCGACCAGGATAGCGAGCGGGCATTCGATTTCGAAAACAACGTGCGCCTGCAGTACCAGGGGTACGACGACGAGATCATTCAGCGTATCGAGGCCGGCAACATTTCGCTGTCGTTGCCGGGAACCCGCTACGTCACCTTCAGCGGAAAGAGCTCCGGCTTGTTCGGCATCAAGACCGACATGGCTTTCGGCAACCTCAACCTGACCGCCATCGCGAGCCAGGAAAAAGGCCAGAGCCAGCGTCTCTCGCTCACCGGCGGTGCCAGCGAGGTGCCGAGACGAGTCAAAGATTACCAGTACCTCCAGAACGTCTATTTCTTTTTGGACAACATTTACCGGGAAAACTACCGGCACTTCGACCGCCAGGGCAACCACATCGCCATCGCGGAGCCACTCCAGGTGATGCCGGATAGCATCGAGGTGTACAAGGCCGCCGCGGGCTACGACGTCAAATTCCCGGACCGGAGCATCCGGGGTTGGGCGATTTTCAATTACCCGGAAAACGGCGTGATCACCCCGCAGGACACCGCAGAGACCAAGAAGGGTGAAGTGGAATTCATGCATTTCATTCGTCTGGAACGCAACGAGTATTTCGTGGAAAACACACTCGGTTACATCCGGATGAACAACCGGCTGTCGGACGATGAGATCCTGGCTGTCGCCTACCGCCGGAAGGACGGCACCAAGATCGGCACAGAAGCCAACGGCACGCTGATCTTGAAGCTCATCAAGCCGCGCAACCCACAGCCCAGCGATGCCACCTGGGACCTGGCCTGGAAAAATGTCTACTCGCTGGGCACCAAGAATGTCGATCTCGACGGTTTGCAGGTGAAGCTCTATTTCGACCCGCCCTCGGGCTCGGATCTGGAGACCGACGAGAATGGCACAAAATGGCTGACCATCTTCGGGTTGGACAACAAAGACCAGAACGGCACACCCGGCGCGCCAGACGGCGAAATCGACCGGGATGTGAATATCATCGACCGGG
>CAYQOI010000007.1:0-19824 GCA_964419085.1 uncultured Cytophagia bacterium
AAATACTACCACACGAAAATGATTGGGGGCCAGCCGTGGTTGATTAAATGGGGGGCTCACGTGGTCATCATAAGGGGGTGTGGGGGGAGTTAGACGAACGGGTCCTTTCTCCAACATCTCGATGAAGAATTCTCCCATGAATCTTTTTCGCGTTTCATCTATCAAGCGGAAACTGACACTGCTGATCATGTTTGTCAGCAGTCTCGCTTTGCTTTTGGCTTGTGTTGCGTTTATTTCCTACGATTTTGTGCAGTTCAAGAAAAGTATGGTCAATCAACTTGGCATCCTTTCCGACATCATCAGAGAGAATATCGCCGCGGCCGAGTACTTTGATGACAAGGCGGAGGCCTATGAGATTCTATCCTCACTTCGGGCACACAAACACATTATCAGCGCATTCGTCTTTTCGGAGGATGGCCGGGTTTTTGTCAGTTATTATCGAGAGCCCGGGGCGACGCTGGTCCCACCCAGGCCCGAACGGGAAAGCCACCGTTTTACCACGATGGCCCTGGAGATGTTTCGGGACGTCAGGGTGGATGGGAAAAAAATCGGAACCCTTTACATTCAATGTGATGCACAGAAGATCTATTCGCGTCTGAAACAGTACGCGGTCGTGATTTTAGCTGTTTTAGCCATGTCGATTCTCAGCACCTTTTTGATGGCTGCCAGGTTTCAGGGCGTCATCTCGCGGCCGGTGCTGCATCTGGCCGAAGTGGCGCAGAGGGTTTCTCAGGAGCGTGATTTTTCTGTGCGCGCCACAAAACAGAGCGAGGACGAACTGGGCGTCTTGACCGAGAAATTCAATGAAATGCTTGCCCAGATACAAGATCGCGATAACGCCCTGCTGGAAGCCCAGGACCGGTTAGAGGAAAGGGTGAAAGAGCGCACCAGAGAGCTTGAACACGAAAACAGAGTGCGCAAGAGCATCGAGGTCGCTTTACGTAACAGCGAACGTAAGAATCGTGCCCTGCTTGAGGCCATCCCCGATGCCATGTTCATGATCGACAAAAACGGTGTTTATCGGGAGTTCATTCCGGCAAAGGGATTTGAGCACCTGGCTTTTTCCAAGCCTATCGTCGGGAAAAGCATTTTGGAGGTGTTGCCAAAAGATCTGGCTCGCAAGGGGATGGAGCATATTCAGCGTGCACTGCACACTGGAGAAAATCAGGTCTTCGAGTACCAGCTCAAACAGAGTCGTAGCGTTCGGAGCTACGAGGCTCGCCTCGTCGTCAGCGGGGAGAGCGAGATTCTGGCTATCGTTCGTGACATCACCGAACGGAAGCGCACGGAAGAGGCCCTCCGTGCCAGCGAGATGAAATATCGTCTTCTTGTGGAGAACGCCGGCATCCCGATCACGATTCTCGACACCGAGGGCCGGATATTGTTGATCAACAATCGCGGCGCCGAGACGCTTGGCAGTACGCCGAACCTGTTGCTTGGGAAGTCCGTGCAGGATCTTTTTAAGCCGAAAATGGCACGCGTGTTCATGGACCGGATACGGAAAATCGTTCAGGATGGGGTAGGCGACAGCTTTGAAGACAGAATTGAGATCAACAATAAAGAGCGATGGCTATGGTCCATTCTTCAACCAATGCGAGATAGCAAAGGGAGAATATTCAGCTTGCAGGTGGTCTCCCACGACATAACCGAACGCAAACGCGCCGAGGAACAGCTCAAGAACTCGCTGAGAGAAAAGGAAGTTCTTCTCAAGGAGATTCATCACCGTGTGAAGAATAACCTGCAGATCATCTGGAGCCTGCTTTATCTTCAGTCTGATTTCATCCAGGATAGCCGCGCGGTCGCTATGCTCCAGGACTGCCAGAATCGCATCAAATCGATGGCTTTGATCCACGAGGTGTTTTATCGAGCCAAAGACCTGACCAGGGTCGACTTTGCCGATTACGTTCAGGAACTGATAGACAATCTTCTGAGCATTTATGGCGTTTCTTTTGAGCAGATCAATGTCAACCTGAATATCGCGGGCAACAAACTCATGGATATCAGTTCGGCTATCAATTACGGCTTGATTATCAATGAGCTTGTAACCAATGCGCTTAAGCATGCGTTTCCCGCGGAGAAGCGAGGAGAAATCCGCGTTTCGCTTTGTTCTTCGAGGAAGCACCGGGAGCTCACCGTGAGTGACACCGGTACCGGCTTTCCAGATGATTTGGATGTGCGGCGAACAGAGTCTTTGGGATTGCAATTGGTGAACACGCTTACCGAGCAGCTTCATGGAAGAATCGAGGTGAATAGACATCCAGGGACGACTTTTAGGATAGTGTTTCCAAGGGAAGAAAAACAAACAGGGGATGGCCGGGATGTCGAAAGTGTCGTTGATGATCGTCGAGGATGAAGGCCTGATCGCCAAGGCGATTCAAAAGATGTTGAGGACTCTTGGCTACGGTATTGCGGCCGTCGTCCCGTCCGGCGAAGAAGCCATCGACAAGGTGCCGGAGACGCATCCCGACCTGGTGCTGATGGATATCAGATTGGGCGGCAGGCTGGACGGAATAGAGACGGCCCAGATTATTCGTGATCGATTTGCCGTTCCGGTCATCTACGTGACTGCACACTCAGATCGTGCGACGTTACAGCGGGCCAAGATTGCCGAACCTTTCGGCTATATTCTTAAACCCATAGACATAAGGGAGTTAAGCTCAACTGTTGAAATTGCACTTTACAAGGCCAGAACGGAAGAGAAGATCCGCCAGGCAAATCAAAAACTGAAAGAATTTGCTCACGTGATTTCACATGACCTCAAAGCTCCGCTTCACACCATGGGGTCGCTGGCAAACTGGCTGGCAGAGGATTATGCCGCGCAGCTCGACAACCAGGGCAAGGAGATCATCGAAATGCTTGTGAATCATATCAATGACACCGAGACTCTGGTGGATGCGGTTCTGCGCTACTCCAGTGTGGACCATGCCGATGAGGAATGTGTCAGCGTCCAGATGAATAAACTTGTCCGCGCTGTCGTTCACAGGATCGCTCCGCCGCAGAACATCAAGGTAGTGGTAGACGATTTGCCGGTTGTTCATTGCGAAAAGACACGGATGGAGCAGGTCTTTCAAAACCTGGTGGACAACGCGGTCAAGTTTATGGATAAGCCGCAAGGGAGAATACGGGTCGGCTGCATTGATAGCGGCAGTTGCTGGACCTTCAGTGTTGCCGACAACGGACCGGGTATCGCGGAAAGGGATTATGAAAAGATCTTTCAGATCTTTCAGACCGCGGGGCACCAGGGGCAGTCCGATAGCACAGGGATCGGCTTGACAATCGTAAAAAAGATCGTTGAGATGTGTGGGGGAAAGATTTGGGTGGATTCCAGAGTCGGTTACGGAAGTACTTTTTATTTTACCGTGCCTAAGCGCAGAGGAGCAGCGAACACCGAGTTAAACTAGCCGTGTTTTTGTGAAGGAGGGTCGCTTGAGTCCTGTTTGCATCGGTGTAGGATAAGGTTATAGACTTCGTCGGTTTGCGCAAAAAGCGAGAGTTGATTCTAATATTTGGAGCCGCATTTTTTGATTAACTTTGCTGAGCGTTTTGGTTTCCATTTGTTTTGGTCTGCGAGAGCGGGAGAAGTGGACCGGAAAGTGATGTGCTTGCTTGAGAATTCTGAATCAACCGCAATTCTATCTACAGGATTGCTTAGTGACGGTTTTATATTGGGAAGTGGTCGAGCTTAAGGGGGATATCAATGGATCTAAGAGGAAAGATTCTGGTCCTGGACGATGATCCGGCCGAGTTGAAATGTGTGGAACATTCTGTTAACAAATTAGGCTTCCAATGCTTCTGCACGACTAGGGGAACCGAAGCACTGGACCTGCTTGCCAGAGTGCGTCCAGACTTGGTCCTCACGGATATGATGATGCCGGAAATCGATGGACTCACTTTTTTAAAGAAGGCCAAACGAATCGATCCGGGCATCATCGTTATTCTGCTAACCGCGTATGGCTCGATCAACTCCGCCATCGAGGCGATGAAATCGGGTGCAGCCGACTATTTGCAAAAGCCTTATTCCGCCGAACAACTACGGTCAACCATTCAACAGGCCATCGACGCCCATGGCGGGCTCAGGGGCGAGAACGGGCGCTCGGAAGAGATTGTGGGTGAAAGCCAGGCCATCGAAGAGGTGCACCAGAAGCTGAGAAGGATTTCTCAGAGCGAGGCCAACGTCTTGATCTATGGAGAAAGCGGCACGGGCAAGGAGCTATTCGCCCGCAGTATCCACGCTCACAGCAATCGCCGGGCCAATGCTTTTATTCCTGTGGATTGTGTCGCCCTGCCGGAGAGTTTGCTGGAAAGCGAACTGTTCGGCTACGAGAAGGGTGCCTTTACGGGCGCGGATGCGATGAAGAAAGGCTTGCTGGAATATGCTGACAAAGGGACGTTGTTCCTGGACGAAATCTGTGAATTGGCGCCCAACTTGCAAGCAAAGCTGTTGCGGGTGTTACAAGAACGGGAGTTTCGGAGAATTGGTGGAAAATCCCTGATTCAGGTAGACATCCGCGTCATTTCCGCGACCAACCGAAGACCGGAAGAGGCGGTACGCTCTGGGCAGTTCCGGGAAGATCTCTATTATCGGTTGAACGTCATTCCCTTTGAATTACCGCCATTGCGCGAGCGGGCCGGTGATATCCCCCTACTGTTCGATTACTACCTGAGCAAATTCTGTAAATCGCGAAAGCTGCCCCCTAAGTCCGTCGGTCCGGATGTGATGGCGGCTCTGAGTGGTTATACCTGGCCCGGAAACGTCAGAGAGCTGAAGAACCTTGCCGAGCGGCTGGTTTCACTACTCGATGGTGATCGGATTGGACTCGCGGACCTTCCGGATTACATCATTGACCACAAAGGAGCAAGCAGTTACTGCCCTGATAACTACTTACCTTTCTTGGAAGCCCGAAAACGACGGGTGGAGGATTTTGAGAAGGAGTACATCGTCAGCCTTTTGAAGCAATGTCAAGGTAATATTTCGAAAGCCGCTGAACTAGCCCGGGTTAGTCGAAGAACCATGTACCGCATGATTCGGACACACAATCTGGAAGGGCTGGTGTAGCTCTCTCGGCGCGAAAAAGTGTAAACTATGGGTCAAAATTGTATACCGAATGTCACATGTTATGTTTTTTAGTGAGTTAGCGAGCAAAGCGGTGTTTAGCGTGGGTCACAGGTGTGAAGTGGAGGTAACAGCTGCGGATTGCGTGAGCCCGTCTTCGCCCTCTTTGTGAATTTTTGCCGAAAGTTGTCATAATTCTTAGTTGACTGATTTTAAATAACTTATCCCGCATATCCTTTCCTCCCTCATCAAAAACTTCTATTTCTGATTCTGGGGGGTACGCTTTTTGCTAAAAAAAGACCGAAACGTACCCCAACAACAATTCTGAATGTAAATTCACGCGAACAGCTCGTGGGCTTTGGGGGGAAGCCCCGGTCGTCTGAGGAAGAAGAGTGAAGATTCTTTGAAGGGATAAAGACCTCTTAACGATAGACAAGAAAATATAGAAGAGGCCCATCATCTTAACTTATTGAGCTCCTGACCGACCTCAAGATAAGATGGTTCCGCATATTAAGGGCAAGCTCGCCCCAATATGGGCTGGGCCTCTCTGTTTATTATAATAAGAACTTTTTCCTTCTACTGCAAATCTTTTATATCCTCCTCTTTTAAATAAACTGAAGGTGCCATGCACAGCTCTCAAGAGCAAGTGAGACTTCTTTTGAATCACATCATCTCAACCTTCAAGGTTAAGATGGGCATGCTCTGGTTTGCCGGGGTGGACGGTTCGACAACCATTACCGACGCAAACACCAGCGATATTCTGAGACCTCACGCACTGGCGAGTTTTCTAGCGGGGTTCTATTATCGCTTCATGCGGATGGGACAAAAAGCGGGCGCGCTCATCATCGATGATATCTATCATTCTTCTTATCTGCCGGAAAGCCTGGTCAAGCTGGGAGAAGCGAACCACATTACGTCTCTTTTTATCTCGCCTGTGGTCGGCAACGACCAAATCAAAGGGATTCTGATTCTGGGGGCGAAAACCCGGGAGCCATTCCAGGCTATTGACCAAGATTTACTGGCCCTCCTGACGGAGCTAGCTCTCAGGATAAACAGTGGCAGCGCCGGCTCCGTCTTGCACCGGGAAAAGAGTGAAAAAATCGATTCTTTGGGCTTGATCATCGGGAAGAGTGCCCCAATCCGGGAGATCTACCAGACGATCTTGAAAATATCCGACTCGGATGCGAACGTCTTCATCTATGGAGAGAGCGGTACCGGAAAAGAGGTGATCGCTCGCACCATCCATGGCCAGAGCAGGCGCAAAGATCAAGCGTTCATCCCGGTCGATTGCGTGGCTCTCCCAGAAACTTTGCTCGAAAGCGAGCTTTTTGGCTATGACAAAGGCGCCTTTACCGGTGCGAACAGCGGCAAGTGCGGTCTGCTGGAATATGCAGACAAGGGCACATTCTTCCTCGATGAGATCACCGAGATGAATGTGGATCTCCAGGCAAAACTTTTGCGCGTGTTACAAGAAAGACAGTTCAGGAGATTGGGTGGCCAGAAGCTACACGATATCGACATTCGTATCATTTCCGCCACCAACCGTGAACCAAAGGAGGCTATTGCCGATGGCAAGCTCCGCGAAGACCTTTTTTATCGCTTGAATGTCATTCCCATATATGTCCCGCCGCTGCGGGAAAGGAAAGCGGATATCCCGCTTCTCATCGCTCATTTCATGAAGGAATTCTCCAAATCAAATGAGGTCCGACATCTGGAGTTTTCCGATGACGCGATGCAATATCTGATCAATTACAAATGGCCTGGGAATGTGCGTGAGTTGCGGAACCTGGTGGAACGCCTCATCGCTCTGGCGAAGAGCGAAATTATCTCGGTCGAGGACCTCCCGGTAGAGGTGGTGAAATATTCGCTTTTTTCCAAAGCGGAAAACCAAAACAAGCCTATTCAGACGTTGCCGTATAATCAAGCGAAAAAGAAGAATCTGGTGGAGTTTGAGCGAATGTACTTTTCGCAGCTTCTGGATATTTGTGGTGGGAACATCACCAAAGTTGCGAGAGAAGCTCAAGTCAGCCGTAAGACAATTTACAACATTTTGAAAAAGCACAACTTCAATGGCTTTCATATGCGTGAACCAGCAGATGTTTTTGCCCGCGTGATGAGGGAATGAAGGGTGGGAGTCTAGCGTCCGTTGAAAAGTACAGAGTGCCTGCTTAACCCTTCTAAGGTGAACTGAAAAGTTGCAGAAGAAGACGATACTGATTGCCTCTGAGGATGATAGTGTAACGGATTGCATTATCGAGAAGTTGGATGAACAGCGATTTCATTCGATCTATTTGAATCGCGCCAACGAAGTATTGCTTAAGGTGCTGGAAGTGAAGCTAGACTTGGTGATTTTGGATATCGATTTATCCGGGATGTCGGGCCTGGAGCTGCTGCCCATCATCAAAAAGGTCAGGCCAAAGTTGCCGCTGATTGTGATTTCTTCGGACAACTCGTTTGAAACAGGCCAGAAGGTCGCCAAGTTTGGAATCGGATTGTACATGTTGAAGCCTGTGGAGATAGAGCGGCTGGAGAATTATCTGAACTACTTTATGGCCAAGAGCGAAAACTAAGATTCCAGCACGCTCGACTTTTTAAGCATTTGCAGCGTACGGCGTCGGGTTTGTGGCTCGCTTCCTGACCCCGTTTTTGACGAATAGCGGTCGTAATCTGGAGCTAAGTGGCCTATTGGGTCGCCATGAGAATGGGACTCACTGGGCGGAGCTGTATCAAAACGAGGACAAGTGCGGTGATGGTTCATTCTAACCAGGCAGTCAATGACAAAGAGCAACGCTACTGGTATGCCCTTTATACGCGGCCGCGGTTCGAGAAACGGGTGGACCAGGAATTACAAGAGCTGGCCATCGAGACGTTTTTGCCCGTGCGTACCGTGATGAAAACGTGGAGCGACAGAAGGAAACTTGTCAGTGAGCCACTCTTTCCTTCATATATTTTCGTCTACGTCAACTCCCGAGAGCAGGGATTTGTTTATCAGCCCCGGGGGATTGTGAGGTTGGTCAGCTTTAATGGTCACCCTGCACGCATTCCCGAAGAGCAGATCGAGGCTGTCCGGCGGGTTCTTGCGTCGGGTTATTCGCCCGTGGCTCACCCGTATATCGCCAAGGGGGACCCCATCGAGGTCGTGTCAGGCCCGTTGGTGGGCCTGCGGGGCTTCGTGGTGGATTATCGCGGGCGAAACCACTTCGTGATTTCCATCGAGGGCATTTCGCAATCGATGTTGGTCAATATCGATGCGGCGGACTTGAAGCCGATTCCCAAGACCACGTCCAAAGCAGTCTCTAATCGTCGTCTGGATATGGCGACGCAATCGTAAACCAACAAGTGAGTGCATATTGTTATGAAGAAACTGTTGATAGGATATAGCTTGCTGGCTGTGACAATGTTCATGCCCGATATGGCCTCGGGACAAGACCATGATTTGGGGTCCGGGAGGTCGCAGTTTTATGTGGATTCGTCGCCTCGGGGCGTCGTGGTGACCATCGATGGCGAGTACAAAATCACCGGACGCACGCCATTCTATCTGCCGTTCCCCATAAGCGGTAAGTACGCGGTCCAGGCTGTTAAGGAAGGTTATGAAAGCTGGGGCGCCGACATTCTTTTGACCGGCACCGATGAAAAAACGATGATGATAAAACTGAAGAGGAGAACGCGCACTAAGGCGGCTCTGCGCTCTTTCGTTTTTCCAGGTTGGGGCCACTTTTATAGTAAACGCAAAGCGAGCGGAATCTTATTTACGACAGTTGTGGCAGGCGCGGGCGCATACGCCCTTTTTACACAGCTCGATTATAAGGATGAAGTGGACAAATTCAACGATCTCAAAGATCAGTTGCGAACGCTATCGCCGGAAAAGCTGCAGGAGCTCAACGATCAATTCGGGAAAGTCGAAGACGCGGATGACCGCAGAAAGCGGGCTTTCGTCATCCTGGGCTCCCTGTGGGTTTACAACATCCTGGATGCGATTTTGTTCTTCCCCGATTTTGGGCATATCGAGCTCTCGAAGAACAAGCAGGTGCACATTTCGCAAAATTTTTCCAATGACACGGTTAAATTCGGGTTGTCATTAGAATTCTAATGGAGACTTTGATTGTCATGAAACACAAAAACACGAGAATGTTTCTAGCCGCCCTCTTTCTGGTGGGATTGAGTTGGGCTTGCGCCAAGAAACCCACGGCTCCCGAGCAGATTTTCGAAAGCTTTCCGAAACCACCGGTCAATCTCCGGGCCGAGATCTCGGATCGAAAAGTGACCCTGTACTGGGTGGCCCAGGATTCTGGCAATGTTCAGAGCTTCAAGGTGTTCCGCAACACCGTCGACGAGACCACGCCGGTCCTCGTCGGCACACCAGATAAGATGACTTTTGTGGACAAGGGCTTGACGAACGGCGTTGAATACGTTTATCGAGTCAGCTCGGTGGGACAAGGGCAGTTGGAAAGCGAGCAGAGCGAACCGATACAAGCCATTCCAAACATCTTTTCGGTTCTAATAAACAACGGTGGGGAGTTTGTCAACACGTCCTCGGTTTCGCTGACCCTGAATGCCCCGACTGGAACCTTTGTTAAATTGAGCAACGAGCCCACATTCGGCGATGCACAATTCGAGCCGGTGGTGGCGACACGGGATTGGGTTCTCTCGCCTGGGGATGGGGTGAAAAGGGTGTATGCCGTTTTCCTCGACGGCGTGGGGAATGAAAGCTCACCCGTTTCCGATGACATCGTACTGGATACCCAAGCCATCATCTTTTCGGTCTCGGAAAACACAAACGGGCGGCTGGTGGTCAATGGTGAGGTGATTCATTTTACGCTGAACGCCACGGAGCCTGATGGCAACGCTTCGGTGGAGATCGAGAATGGGCCCACTGTGCCTCTCTTCGACAACGGCACCGGTGGAGACCGCACCGCAGGCGATGGCCTGTACGAGCGCGACTATGTCGTGCCGTTCGGGGTTCAGACCGACCGGGCTACAGTGACCGGCCACTTCACCGACCGGGCAGGGAATGTCGCGGCAGACCTTCTGGCCCCTGGTGTGGTCAGCATTCAAACTTTGCCGGTGGCGGTCACGTTGTTGGCACCCAGCTCCAGTGACATCGGGAGTAGCAGCGTTCGGCTTAATTGGACGCTGAACTCGGATGGGGATTTTTCAGAATATCGAATATATCGCGCAACCGCGGCCGGTGTGACCTTGCAGTCTACACTGGCAGGAACGGTGACAGATCAACTCACCACGACATTCGAAGACACCGGCCTTGAGAGCAATCGAGAGTATTTCTATCGGGTCTACGTATTCGATGGTTTTGGGCTGTCTTCCGGCAGCAACGAGATTTCAGCAAAGACGCACAAATAAGCGCGTTCTCGCTGTGAGTAATAATCTGGGTAAAGGAAAAGATCATGACAAAGCAATTCAACCCCTCGAAACTTCTGATTATCGTTTTGACCCTGCTGGCGCTGGGAACTCGCGCCCGGGGCCAGGACTACATCATCGAACCCGAGGACAATCTGAAAATCACGTTCTGGGACGATAAGGAACTGAACACCGAGGCCAAGGTCTCTCGCAATGGAGAAATTGTTCTTCCCATTGTGGGCGCGGTGAAGGCTACCGGCCTGACCCCGCAGCAATTGAGTGTGCGTATTTCGGAAAAGATGTCTTTGTACGGCAAGGTCATTTCCAACGTGAGCGTGGAGATCCTCGAATATGGGAGCAAGCGGATTTACGTGACCGGTGAGGTCAAGTCCCCCGGCAAGTACTCCTTTGAGGTGATGCCGAATCTTTGGGAGATCTTGCTGGAAGCCGGCGGGCCGACGGAGTCGGCGATGCTGGGCGACGTCGCAATCGTTCGCCGAGCAGAAGGCGGAAAGGTTTACAAAGCGGATGTTGCCTCTGCGATAGAAAAAGGAGAGCTTGACACTTTGCCGAAGATTCGCCCGGGCGACACCGTTCATGTCCCGAGCGTCGAGGAAGCCGGCGGCGGATCTTCTTCGCCCATTATAAAGTCCCAGGTGGTTTACGTGTTTGGGGCGGTAGGCAATCCTGGTCCGCACTTTATTCAGAAAGGTACAGACATCCTGGAAGCGATCGTGAGGGCTGGTGGACCTTCCAGCAACGCAAATCTTTCGTCGGTGAGCTATATCTCGAAATCGGAACCGAACCCTACCACCACCCAGATCGATCTGGAGCGCTATATCGAGCGGTCGGTTCCCAACATGATCACGGTCAAACCGGGTGACTCCATTTTCATCCCGAGCAAAGAAAGAAGGGGCACGAGCATTTTGGATACGCTCGTGCGGCTGTTCGCAGGAGCAGCGGTCACATCAATTATCGTGGCGGTGGTGCAATGAATCTATTCGACAAGAGAAATAATCTCGTCTGGCGAGATTATCTGAAGATCCTTTACAAAAGGATATGGTGGGCGGCGGTGCCGTTCGTCGTCGCGTTTTCCGTGGGGTTGTTTATGGCGCTCAACAAGAAGCCCGTTTACCAGTGCTCTGCGCTGATCAAGATCTCCGAGAACGCGGACTTTTCTCAGGCTTTGAGGAAACTTCTGCCGGGTGTTGGGGGAGCTCGGTCTTCGATAGATGTCAAGCAGCTCGCCAAAGAGATGACGAGCACCAAGTACATCGACGCCCTTATCGATCGGTTGAAACTGAAGCCCGACGACAAGCTCCTGAAGCAAGCCAAGGAGATCCACGCGGAATTTCCTGACAAGAAGCTGGATGAAATCACCAGAGGCTTGCACATCGACAAGCTCAAGAACAAAATCCAGGCGCGCGGAATCGGTCGCGATATGATCGAGGTCAAGGTTTCCGGTCCAGAACCGGAGGGGTGTTATCTGGCCACTAAGACCCTGATCGATCTTTTTGTGGAAGAGTCGACGCAATACCAATTGCGTGCTCTCGAGAACGCCACGAAGTTCAGCGATCAGCAGATCCGAGACTATAAGGCGAAACTCGATGAGGCGGAAAAGCGGCTGGAAGAATTCAATCAAAGCCTCTCTGTTCAAAAAGTGGAGAACGAAGAGTTGGAGAATACCGACGTCAAAAGGTTTGAAGAAACGCTGGCTTCTATCGATCTCCACCTGGATGAATTGGAGAAAAGATTGCGTGCGGTGGACTCGGAATTGAGTCGGAAGTTTCCTCTTAAGACAGCTCCGGAAACCCCGACGATGGCGACCCTTCAGGCGAAAATAGATGAGCGGATCGATAAGATCGCTGCGCTCATGTATCAATTCGCTTGGAAGGATCCTCAATTGGTCAAGCTCAATGCTGAGATCGACCAGCTCAGAGAGCAATGGAAAGCCGAAGTGAACAAAAGTTATCGCGTGATTCTGACTCGGTCGGAATTGAAGGCTCTGGACTTATTTGTGGAGCGGTCGCTGATCATCTTTGATATCGATAACTGGACTCGTAGGAAGCAAGGCGTCAAACAGGTAATCGACAAATATAAACGTTATATCTCCGAAGACCCCACGAATCAACAAACTCTGACAAAACTTCAGGAGGAAGTGGAACAAACCAAAAGCATTTACAACACGCTGGTTGAGCAGGCAAGGGGGACCAAGCTGAAAGAAGCTATGGAACGCGCCGATCTGTTGAACCGAATTCATGTTCTCGAGCCTGCGCGCAGACCCATCGTTCCTTTGAGCTCAGGACGCCGGATGACGCTGATCTTGACGCTTTTCGTCGCTTTTGGCCTCGGCTTCGGCAGCGTCTATGCTGTGGAGTATTTGGACAAAAGCGTGAGAACTGTAGAAGAGGCAGAGAGCGAATTCAACATACCGGTGATTGGGGTCATTTGTGATTTGAAGCGCGAGCTCAACGAAAATGGAGAGATAAAAGTTTTGACCAGGGAAGGGTCGTGATTTTCACTCACAGAGAGAATGTCAATATGTTGAAGAACTGGAAAAAACTTAAGGCGCGCAAACAGAACGGCAAGAACGGCCGAGTTGACCAACCTGCGGTCTTTAGCTATTACGATGATTCGCCGGTCAACTCGGAGTTTCAACGGCTTGTCAACAAACTGGATACCTTTCGCAACGGCACCGGGAAGCAGGTTATTCTGGTAACCAGCGCGATGAAGGGCGAAGGGAAAAGTACCATCTCTTCCCAGTTGGCCATCGCCACTGCTCGAAATCTTTCGGTGCCCACGCTGCTTGTGGATACCGACCTACGCCATTCCTCGGTACACAAACTCTTTGGCGTCACCCCGAACATCGGTTTGGCAGACTGCCTGGAGGGCCGCCTTCCGCTGGAGTGGTGTGTGCAGACCTGGGGCAGAAATGAAGGGGGCGCGTTACCAAACCTGAGGCTGTTGACCGGTGGGGACCTGAGGAGCAACCCGTTGGAGCTCATCACGCTGGAAAAAATGAAAGGCTTCCTGCAGGAACTCCGCAGTCAGTTCGATGTCGTCATTTTGGATTCGGCTCCGATCATACCGGTCAGCGACCCGCTCATCCTGGGAAGGCTCGTAGATACCGTGATCCTGGTGATACGGGTGGGGGAGACGTCCAAACAGATGGTCAAGAGGGCTATTGAAATGATGAACAATGCCAACGTCGAGATTCACGGCCTGGTGTTGAATAACGTCGACAACGTGCTCCCCTACTACTACAATCATCAGTATTACCATTACCAGTATTACACCAGGCGGGACACCGAGGAATTCAGTTGAGGGGAGTCTGAAAGCAGATGTTTATTCCGTTTTGTAAACCGACAGTCGAACAAGATGAACAGGCTGCGGTGCTGGACGTGCTGCAGTCCGGGTGGCTGACCACTGGTCCCAGGACCAAACAGTTCGAGCGAGATTTTTCCGCTTATGTGGGGACCCGGCACGCCGTGGCACTCAATTCGTGTACTGCTGCGCTCCATCTGGCGCTGTTGGCACACGGCGTGGGGCCCGGCGACGAGGTCATCACGACGCCGCTGACATTTTGTGCCACTGCGGAGGCCATCGAATACTGTGGCGCCCGACCGGTCTTCGTTGATGTGCAGGTGAGTGACTTCAACATCAACCCTCGGCTCATCGAAGAGAATCTTACGCCCAGAACCAAATGTATTCTCCCTGTGCACTACGGCGGCATTCCGTGCGAGCTGGATGAGATCTATCGAATCGGAGAAAAACATGACTTGGCGATTGTCGAAGACGCGGCCCACGCCCTTGGGACCGCTTACAAATCGCACAAAGTGGGGAGTTTTGGCAACGCCACCTGTTTCAGCTTCTATCCCACAAAGAATATGACCACCGGAGAAGGCGGCATGGTCACCCTGAACGACGCTCAAATGGCGGATAAGATCAGGGTGTTTGCGCTGCACGGCATGTCCAAAGACGCGTGGCGCCGCTATTCCAAAGAGGGAAGCTGGTCCTATGCAATCAAGCATCTGGGCTACAAATACAACTTCACCGACATTCAGGCCGCTCTCGGGATTTGTCAGCTCAAGAAGCTGGAGCGATTCAACCAGGAGCGGGAAAGTCTGGCAACCACGTACTTCGAGATACTGCGGGAGTGTCCTGAAATTTCGCTGCCGGAGTGGTACTACGACTATTTTCGCAGCTTGAGATCTTCTGGCTTCAAGAATTCATGGCATCTGTTTGTGATCCTGCTGAATCTGGACCGGTTGTGCATCAACCGTGGGGAAGTGATCCGGGAGCTAGCTGCGCGCGGAATCGGGACCAGCGTGCATTTCATTCCCTTGCATCTGCAGCCTTATTATGCCAAAAAATATGATCTGCGTCGCGGGCAGTTTCCGGTGGCCGAACTCATATTCGATAGAATCGTATCGCTGCCGATTTATCCGACGCTGACGTATAGGGATGTGATCCATATTACCGATTCGTTGAAAGAGATTCTTGACAAATACAGAAGATAGTCTCGATGAAGCAAAGGCCGGAATACCTGGGCAAGATGGTTTTCGATTTGGTCGGGGCTGCATGCTTGTTCCTATGCTGTCTGCCGTTTTTTGTCCTGATAGGCATCATAATCAAGCTCGACAGTCGGGGTCCGGTGTTCTATCGTCACCCCAGGGTTGGCAAGGATGGCCGGGTGTTCAAGATGTGGAAGTTCCGAACCATGGTACCCGGTGCAGACAAGATGGCAGGAGGGTTGACGCAGCACGGCGATCCGAGGATTACGAGAGTGGGGCGTCTCTTGCGACGCTACAGTCTCGATGAGCTGCCACAGATCATCAATGTCCTGTCGGGCGAGATGAGCCTGGTTGGACCTCGGCCTGAGATCCCGCAGCTCGTGCAAGAGTACACACCGGAACAGCGCCAGGCTTTGAGTGTGCGCCCAGGTATTACGGGACTGACCCAGATCAACGGACGGGATGATTTGCCGATGGACAGAAAACTGCAGATCGAACGAAATTACGTCGAGCAAAATTCACTCTGGTTAGATCTCAAGATTCTGTTTCGCACCTTACCGGCGGTCGTGTCCGGCGAGGGAGCAAGATATTGACAGAAATATTCAGGAGACGAGGATGAAGGTTTTGGTGTTAGCCGCTCATCCCGACGACGAAGTGTTGGGCTGCGGTGGGACCATTGCACGTTTTGTCGAGGCCGGCCATAAAGTCAATACGGTGATTTTTTGTGAGAATGCCAGCGTTCGTTACGGCGCGTCGATGAACGGCCAAATCGAGAAGATGTCCAGGCAGTGCGCCGAAATCCTGGAGATGGCCGAACCCGTCTTTCTGCGGATGTCGGACCAGAAACTCGACACGTACTCCGCGCTGGAAATGGCCCAGACCGTGGAAAAGGTGATTCAAGATTTTCAGCCCGATATGCTGTTGACGCATCACGGCGGGGACATCAACGAGGACCATCGGGTTTTGTTCGAGGCCGCGATGGTCGCGACGCGGCCGTTGCCGCAAAACAAAATCAAAACTATCCTGACCTATGAGACCATTTCTTCCACGGAGTGGGGAATCTCGAATCACCACTCTTCGTTCAAGCCGGATGTCTTTTATGACATCTCTAAGACCCTGCCGCTCAAATTGAAGGCGTTCAGTGCGTATTCATCCGAATTGCGGGAATTCCCTCATCCCAGGTCTTTGGAAGCCATCGAGATTCGTGCCCGGGATTGGGGCGCGCGGGTCGGGCTGTCAGCGGCTGAACCGTTTCAACTGATCAGAGCCATCAATTGAATTCACCTGCCTGGATGCCTGATATGCCTGCCGTGCCGAAATATCGAGCACGTATCGTTTTTGTGGGGTGCGTCGAAGAAGGAAAGACCTGTCTCAGGGAGATTCTCAACGCCGGCGGAAACGTTGTGGCGATCCTGACATTTACCGACGACCTCTTTGAAAAGACCTCGGGCGCGGTGCGATTTGACGATCTCGCAAAAAAATATGACATTCCTATCTTTAAAGTCCGAACCACCAATTCGCCGGAATCGGTGGCTTTGATCAAAGAGCTGCAGCCAGACGCGATCTTTGTGATCGGGTGGACTCGATTGGTGAGCGAGGAAGTCCTAAAGATCCCGAAGCACGGGTGCTTCGGCATGCATGCCTCGCTTTTGCCGAAGTTGCGCGGCAGAGCTCCGGTAAACTGGGCCATCATAAAGAATGAAAAAGTCACAGGCAACACCCTGATGCACTTAGACGCAGGCGTCGACACGGGTGACATCGTGGCTCAGAAACGGTTCGAGATCAACATGGCAGACACCTGCAAAACGGTGTACGACAAGGTGGCGCAGGCCGGAGTGGAAATGCTGCACGAGTTCATCCCGCTGCTGGATTCCGGAACGTTCACGAGAAAACCGCAGGGCGACCGAGAAGCGGCCAGCCTGCCCAAGCGGACACCGGAGGACGGCGTCATCGACTGGGGGAAGACGAGTTTGGAGCTCTATAACTGGGTGCGCGCGCTGACGCATCCCTACCCGGGCGCGTTTACCTACCTGCGCGGACGCAAACTCTTCATCTGGGCCGCGCGCATTCTGCATCAGAGCAACGATTGGTGCGGTGATGGGGTGCCGTCAGCGGGAGCCCCTGGCACCGTCCTGTCGGTGGCCGATGGCATCATCGTGGCAGTGGGCCGCGGCGAACTCCTCAGCCTGCATCGCTTGGAATTCGAGGAAGAGCCAGAATACTCCTGGCAGCAATTTGTGGAGACCTACGACCTGCGGCCCGGTGAGAGGTTTTCTACACCACGCGGGGTCTAAACCCCGCCGCCCCCAGTTTTGCCTGCATCTGAAGGCGATATATATGATGCAGTTTAGAAGAATATTTGATGGTAAGATGTGGCTTATGTTGAGTGATTATCTCAATTTTGGGAGGGAGCCTTGCTAAAACGTAGCTTTGATGTCCTGCTCGCATGTACTGGCCTCCTGCTGTTTTTGCCCTTTTTCCCACTGGTGATGCTTCTGATCAAATGTGATTCGAGGGGACCGATCTTCATGAAACAGCTTAGTGTGGGGAAGGACGGCCAGACATTCATGCTTTACCGGTTTCGAACGGTCGTGGCGGATGCGATGAACGGCTCATTCGGCTATATCCGTCGGGGGGATTCTCGGCTGACACGACTGGGTCGGGTCCTGGAGTTCTTTAGGATCGACCATTTTCCCGAGTTGTTCAACGTGCTGAAGGGAAACATGAGTGTTTTCGGACCCACCCCCGAGGTCCCAGCCATTGTGAGCCTCTATCGGCCCAAGGAACGACGGGTTTTGCGCATCCGGCCCGGCCTGCTGTGTCCCACCAGTCTGTTCGAGCAAAACGGTTGGGATGAGTATCCGGAAAACCCGGAGGAGCACCGCAAATACTATATCGAGAACGTCCTCCACCGCAAGCTGGAACAGGAGCTCAGATACGCCAAATACGTTTGCTTTAAGCAAGACCTCAAGCTGGTCAAGGATGGATTTGTCCGGCTGGTCACGAGAAAGATTCAGGACTCCCTGGTGAAGGATATCAAGTCGGTTTCGTTCATCTTGCCCCACGACATCGCGCTGGTGACCATTTCCTATGTGCTGGCGTACCTGTTGCGGTTTGAGTGGACCATTCCCAAAAACGAGCTGCAGACGCTGGAAATCGGCTTGATTGTGCTGGTGCCGCTGAGGATTCTGGTTTTCACTTACTACCGTTTCTACAAAAAACTCTGGCGCTATCTCGGGGTCAGCGACATTCTGACCATTGTCAAGGCGTGTACGGTAAGCTCGGTGTTGTTTGCCGCGACCGTGCTGTTTCTGGGTTTCAACGAGCATTCGCGGTCGGTGTTTCTGATCGATTGGGTGCTCTGCATTTCCCTGGTCGGAGGGTTCCGGATGCTGTTGCGGTTTTTCAGCGAACACCTCAAAGAGAAAGCCAAACCGCTGCGTTACGTTTTCATCGTGGGCGCGGGTGACGTGGGAGAAATGTTGCTGCGTCAGCTCAACAAGACCAGCCGCGACCGCTACCGCGTCATGGGGTTCCTGGATGACAACCCGAGCAAGCTGGGCCTCGACATCCACGGCGTGAAAGTGCTGGGCAGCACCAACGACCTGACGGAACTGGTGCCGCTGTATCATGTGGATGAAGTGATCATCGCGATTTCGAACATCTCCTCTGAAAAGATCAAAAAGATCGCGCGGCTGTGCGAACGGGCGGGGGTGAAGCACAAGTTTGTGCCGGAAGTCCACGACTTGCTGAGCGGCAAGTTTAACATTTCCAAAATCCGTGAAGTCGAGATTACGGATCTATTTGGCCGGCAGGCCATCGAGTTGGACATCTCAGGCATCCGGGAGTTTCTTTCGGGCAAAAGAATTCTGGTAACCGGCGCGGGCGGGTCCATCGGGTCGGAGCTTTGCAGGCAGATCGCGGAATACAATCCCCGCAGCATGTACCTCGTGGACAAGAACGAAAACTACCTCCATGACATTCAGTGCGAGCTCGAGGGCAAAAATGGAAACATCGAGGTCGTCGCCAGACTCGTGGATATCTCCAACAAAGCCAATCTCCGCAAGTTCTTTGAGGCGTACCAGCCGGAGATTGTTTTCCACGCCGCGGCGCAAAAGCACGTCCCGTTGGGCGAAACGAACCCAGAGCACGTCATCCAGAACAATGTCCTGGGCACCAAACTCGTGGTGGACTTCGCGGATGCGTACAAAGTGCGTCATTTCGTGTTAATTTCCACAGACAAGGCGGTGAATCCCACCAGCTTGATGGGTGTTTCCAAGCGGTTGGCCGAGATCTACACCCAGGCGGTCGCCAGGGAGAGCAAAACCAACTTTAACATCGTCCGGTTCGGGAACGTGTTGAACAGCAACGGCAGTGCGGTGCCTCTGTTTATGAAACAGATCGCAAATGGCGGTCCGGTAACCGTGACGCACCCCGCGATCGAACGTTATTTTATGAGCATCAGCGAGGCCGTACAACTCATTCTGCAGGCGCTGATCATGGGACACGGAGGACAGATTTTCGTCTTGAACATGGGCCGGTCCATTCGAATCATCGATCTCGCAAAAGAGCTCATCCGGCAATCTGGCCTCAGACCCTATAAAGATGTGCAGATCAAGATCGTGGGGCTGCGCCCCGGAGAAAAGCTGTTCGAAGAGCTCATCGGCAAGAATGAAACGCTCCAGCCCACCGAGCACAGTAGCATCAAGGTGTTGCAGTCCAGCTTCGCCTGTGAACGCGCGTGGTTGGCACAGCAGATTCGCGAACTTTTGAGAATCGCCTACCGTCAGAACACCGCGTCCCTACGGCAACGCATTCAGGAGATCGTGCCGGAATATGCCCCCGTCAGCCCGGATAAGAGCGTGCAAGTGCTGAACAATAGGAAGCCGTCTTTGTCACGAC